>NZ_JBFAXL010000026.1:0-129296 GCF_040680795.1 Streptomyces sp. NPDC051976 | reverse complement strand
CGGGCTGAATGAATTCAGCCCGTCCGGCGTTTGAGGACAAGAAGGGGCGGGTGGGTGGGAAAGGTCAGCAGCCGAGGAGGCGGGCGCCGAGGTAGGACTCGACCTGGTCCAGCGACACGCGTTCCTGCTTCATGGTGTCGCGCTCCCGCACGGTGACCGCGTTGTCGTCGAGGGTGTCGAAGTCGACGGTGACGCAGAAGGGAGTGCCGATCTCGTCCTGGCGGCGGTAGCGGCGACCGATGGCACCGGCGTCGTCGAACTCGATGTTCCAGTTCTTGCGCAGGGCCGTGGCGAGCCCCTTGGCCTTGGGCGAGAGCTCAGGGTTGCGGGAGAGCGGGAGGACGGCGACCTTGACCGGCGCGAGCCGCGGGTCCAGCCGCATGACGGTGCGCTTCTCCATCACACCCTTGGCGTTCGGCGCCTCGTCCTCGTTGTACGCGTCGAGCATGAAGGCGAGCATGGCGCGGTTGACACCGGCCGCGGGCTCGATGACGTACGGGAACCAGCGCTCGCCCGCCTCCTGGTCGAAGTAGGAGAGGTCCTGGCCGGACGCCTTGGAGTGCGAGGACAGGTCGAAGTCGGTGCGGTTGGCCACCCCCTCCAGCTCGCTGAACTCCTGGCCGCCGAAGTTGAAGCGGTACTCGATGTCGGCGGTGCGCTTCGAGTAGTGGGAGAGCTTCTCCTTCGGGTGGTCGTACCAGCGGATGTTCTCCTCACGGATGCCCAGGCCCGTGTACCAGTTCCAGCGCTCCTGCATCCAGTACTCGTGCCACTTCTCGTCCTCGCCGGGCTTGACGAAGAACTCCATCTCCATCTGCTCGAACTCGCGGGTGCGGAAGATGAAGTTGCCGGGCGTGATCTCGTTGCGGAACGACTTGCCCATCTGGGCGATGCCGAACGGCGGCTTCTTGCGGGAGGTCGTCTGCACCTGGCCGAAGTTGGTGAAGATGCCCTGCGCGGTCTCGGGCCGCAGGTACGCCACGGAACCGGCGTCCTGAGTCGGGCCGAGGTGGGTCTGGAGCATGCCGGAGAACATCTTGGGCTCGGTGAAGGCGCCCTTGGTGCCGCAGTGCGGACAGTTGATGTCGGCGAGGCCGTTGGCCGGGAGCTTGCCGTGCTTCGCCTCGTACGCCTCCTCCAGGTGGTCCGCGCGGTAGCGCTTGTGGCAGGAGGTGCACTCGGTGAGCGGGTCGGAGAACGTGGCGACGTGGCCGGAGGCGACCCACACCTCGGGGGCGAGGATCACCGACGAGTCGAGTCCCACCACGTCCTCGCGCGAGGTCACCATCGCACGCCACCACTGGCGCTTGATGTTCTCCTTGAGCTCGACGCCCAGCGGCCCGTAGTCCCAGGCGGCCTTGGAGCCGCCGTAGATCTCACTGCTCGGGAAAACGAAGCCACGGCGCTTGCTCAGGCTGACGATGGTCTCGATCTTGTCGGCGGCCACGGTGCTCTCTTCAGTACGACGAAGCGGTCAGTTGTCCCAGATTACCGGCGCGTGCGGCCCCCGGATCAAATCCGTTCCACAGACCCGCCCTACCGCAATTGACAATCGTTTCCACTTCAGTTGAAAATGACTGTCATGAACAAGAGCCGACGCCCGATATCTGCCGCCGTCGCCGCAGCCGCCGCCACGGCGCTCGGCCTGCTCGCGCTGACCGCCTGCTCCGGGGTGACCGCCGCCGAGGGCGCGGCGAACGCCAAGGACAAGGGAAAGCTCAGGGTCACCACGGCCTTCTATCCACTGGAGTTCCTGGCGCGGCAGATCGGTGCCGGGGACGTGGTGGTGACCGACCTCACCAAGCCGGGCGTGGAACCGCACGACCTGGAACTCACCCCACGGCAGGCCGCCGCGCTGCAAGGCTCCGATGTGATCGTCTACCTCAAGGGCCTGCAGCCCGCCGTCGACGACGCGATCGCGCAGTCCGGCGTCAAGCGGCGGGTGGACGCCGGGTCGCTCACCACGCTGGAGGACCACGGCACCGAGGTGGACGGCACCCACCACACCACCGGGGACAACGGCAGCGGCGGAAAGAGCGAGGACGGCGCGGGCGCCGACCCGCACATCTGGCTCGACCCGGTGCGGTACGCGCAGGTCGCCAAGGGTGTCGGCGCGGCGCTGGAACAGGCCGACCCCCCGCACGCGGCCGCGTACGCCAAGAACACCGCCGCCCTGGTCACCCGGCTCGACACGCTCAACACCCAGTTCCGCGACGGCCTCGAGAACCGTACGTCCGACACCTTCCTCACCACCCACGCCGCCTTCGGCTACCTCGCCGAGCGCTACGGGCTGGTGGAGGAGGCGATCAACGGCATCGATCCGGAGAGCGAGCCCAGCGCGGCCCGGATGCGGGCGCTGCAGGACCTCGCCCGCGCCAAGCATGTGACGACCGTCTTCTTCGAGACGCTGGTCAGCGACCGTACGGCCAAGACCGTGGCGGGCGACCTGCACCTGCGCACCGATGTGCTCGACCCGATCGAGGGCATCACGGCGAAGTCGCGCGGCACCGACTACTTCCAGGTGCAGCGGAGCAATCTGCTGGCCCTGCGGACCGCGCTCGGCGCGAAGTGAGGAGGCGGCACCCATGATGGACCGGAACCGTACGGAAACCGTGATCGCGCTCAGAAACGCCACCGCCTCGCTCGGCGCGCGGCCGGTGCTGCGCGGCGTCGACCTGACGGTGGGCCGCGGCGAGGTCGTGGCCCTGCTCGGCGCCAACGGCTCGGGCAAGTCGACCGCGGTGCGCGCGGTCGTGGGTCAGGTACGGCTGTCCGGCGGCTCGTGGGAGCTGTTCGGCACCCCCGGCGCCCGCTTCCGGCAGTGGGCGCGGATCGGCTACGTGCCGCAGCGCACCACGGCCGCGAGCGGGGTGCCCGCGACCGTACGGGAGGTGGTCTCGGCCGGACGGCTCGGCCGCCGCGGGCTGTGGCCGCTCGGCCGCGCGGACCGGGCGGCGGTGGACCGGGCGATCGGCGTCGTGGGACTGGCCGACCGGGCCGGGGACTCCGTCAACGCGCTGTCCGGCGGCCAGCACCAGCGGGTGCTGATCGCCCGCGCGCTCGCCGGGGAACCCGAACTCCTCATCATGGACGAGCCGATGGCGGGTGTGGACCTCGCCAGCCAGCGCATCCTCTCCGACACGCTGCGTGAACAGGTCGCCGCGGGCGCCACGGTGCTGCTGGTGCTGCACGAACTCGGGCCGCTGGAACCGCTGATCGACCGGGCGGTCGTGCTGCGGGACGGCTGCGTCACCCACGACGGTGCGCCGCCGCCCGCGGTCGGCCAGCATGCCCTTCCCGGCCACGACCATGTCCATCCGCACGAGGACGGCAGCCGGGACACCGCCGCCGCCCCGCTCACGACGGGACTGACGCGCTGATGGAGATCCTCGACTACCCCTTCATGGTCCGGGCGCTGATCGCCGCGCTGCTGGTGGGCGTCACCGCGCCCTCGGTCGGCATCTACCTCGTCCAGCGCCGCCAGTCGATCATGGGCGACGGCATCGGCCATGTCGCGCTGACCGGTGTCGCGCTGGGCTTCCTGCTCCAGCTCAGCCCGGTGTGGATGGCCGTCGCGGTCTCCGCGGTCGGCGCCGTCGGCATGGAGCTGATCCGCTCCTACGGCAAGGCGCGCGGCGACATCGCGTTGGCCATGCTGTTCTACGGCGGTATCGCGGGCGGCGTGATGATCATCTATCTCGCGCCGAACGGTTCCAACGCCAACCTGACCTCGTATCTCTTCGGCTCGATCATCAGCGTCTCCCCGCAGGACATCACCGCGATCACCGTGCTGGCCGCGTTCGTCCTGCTGGTCGCCGTCGGGCTGCGGCGGCAGCTGTTCGCCGTCTGCCAGGACGAGGAGTTCGCCCGGGTCAGCGGGCTGCCGGTACGGGCGCTCAACCTGCTGCTCGCGGTGACGGCCGCCGTCACCGTCACGGTGGCGATGAAGGCGGTCGGCCTGCTGCTGGTCAGCGCCCTGATGGTGATCCCGGTGGCGACCGCCCAGCAGGTGACGCGGAGCTTCGCGTGGACGCTGGCGCTGTCGGTGACCGCGGGGGTCGCGGTGGCGCTGTCCGGCACCGTCTTCTCGTACTACGTCGACGTGCCGCCCGGCTCCAGCATCGTGCTCGCCGCGATGGCGCTCTTCCTCCTCGTCACCGCGCTGGCCGCGCCGCTGGCCGGAAGACGCGCGCGGCGGGCCGCGGCGGCGCCCGAGGACGGCACCCCGGTGTCCGCGGAGCGCGCGGAGGTCCACGCCTGAACCCCTCGGCCTGGCACAATGGGGCACGTCCGGACAGGTGCACGAAGCGACCGACAAGGAGGCACCGGTGACCACCACCAAGCATCCCGTGCGTGGCCGTTCGACCCGGCAGCGGGCCGCCGTTGCCGCCGCCCTGGCAGAGGTCGACGAGTTCCGCAGCGCCCAGGACCTGCACGACATCCTCAAGCACCGCGGCGACTCGGTGGGCCTCACCACCGTCTACCGCACCCTCCAGTCCCTCGCCGACGCCGGCGAGATCGATGTGCTCCGCACGGGTGAGGGTGAGTCGGTCTACCGACGGTGTTCCGGTGGCGGCCACCACCACCATCTCGTCTGCCGCTCCTGCGGCAAGGCCGTCGAGGTCGAGGGGCCCGCCGTCGAGCGGTGGGCTGAAGCCGTCGCCGCGGAGCATGGCTTCGCCGATGTCGCCCACACCGTCGAGATCTTCGGCACCTGCGCGGAGTGCGCTGCGCGCGCGGAGGACGGCGCCCCGTAGGGGCGCGGGGACGCTCCCGGCTGCACCGGACGTGCCCCGAAGGGGCGCGGGGAACTACGCGCTCAGCCCCCACCGGCCGGTGGTCCGAAAACAACGCGTCTGCCCCATTGGGGCCGGTGGTGACGCGCGCCACCGCGGTGGCTGGTCGCGCAGTTCCCCGCGCCCCTTCGGGGCGAGGTCTTACCTTTCGTCGCCGGCGAGTTGCGCCTCGTTGGGGATGGCGCCGCCGAAGCGGCGGTCGCGGGAGGCGTATTCGACGCAGGCGCGCCAGAGGTCGCGGCGGTCGAAGTCGGGCCAGAGGACGTCCTGGAAGACCATCTCGGCGTAACTGCTCTGCCAGAGCAGGTAGTTGGAGGTGCGCTGCTCGCCGCTGGGGCGGAGGAAGAGGTCGACGTCGGGCATGTCGGGGTAGTACAGGTACTTGCCGAACGTCTTCTCGTTGACCTTGGAAGGGTCGAGCCGCCCGGCGGCGACGTCGCGGGCGATGGCCTGCGCGGCGTCGGCGATCTCCGCGCGCCCACCGTAGTTGACGCAGAAATAGAGCGTCATCGCGTCGTTGTCGACAGTCTGCTCCTGGGCGACCTGGAGCTCCTGGACGACCGACTTCCACATCTTCGGCATGCGGCCGACCCAGCGGATCCGGATGCCGAGTTCGTTCATCTCGTCGCGGCGGCGGCGGATCACGTCGCGGTTGAAGTTCATCAGGAAACGCACCTCGTCGGGCGAGCGCTTCCAGTTCTCGGTGGAGAAGGCGTAGAGGGAGAGGTTCTTGACGCCGATCTCCAGGCAGCCCTTGAGCACGTCGAGCACGACGCCCTCGCCGACCCGGTGCCCCTCGGTGCGCGGCAGCCCGCGCTCCTTGGCCCAGCGGCCGTTGCCGTCCATGACGACGGCCACGTGCTTGGGCACCAGCTCGCTCTGCAGCTTCGGCGGGCGGGCGCCGGACGGGTGCGGGTCGGGCGTCCGGTAGGTGTGCCGGGAACGGGCTGCCAGGATCCCGCGACGTGCCATGGTCGTACTTCTCCTCAGAACTTCGGGCTACTTCTCGACGAACCGCAGCGAGCGCAGGCCGCGCTCCAGGTGCCACTGGAGATACGCCGCCACCAGCCCGCTGCCCTCACGGCAGTGGCGCTGCTCGCAGGCGTCCGCGGTCTCCCAGTCGCCGCCCAGCAGCGCGCCGAGCAGTTCCAGTGACTCCCGTGAGGGTACGACGCTTCCGGGAACCCGGCACTCACCGCAGACGACTCCTCCCGCTCCGACCGAAAAGAACCGGTTCGGACCGGCCATCCCACACTTCGCGCAGTCGTCGAAGCTGGGTGCGTAGCCGTTGACGGCCAGCGAGCGCAGCAGGAAGGCGTCGAGCACCAGCCGGGGGTCGTGCTCCCCCGCGGCCAGCGTCCGCAGCGCGCCCACCAGCAGCAGGTACTGCTGGACGGCGGGCTCGCCCTCGTGGTCGGTGAAGCGCTCGGCCGTCTCCAGCATCGCGGTGCCGGCGGTGTAGCGGTCGTAGTCGGTGACGATGGACCCGCCGTACGGCGCGATGGTCTCGCCCTGGGTGCACAGTGGCAGCCCGCGCCCGACCAGCTCGCCGCCGCGGGCGAAGAACTGCACGTCGACATGGCTGAAGGGCTCCAGCCGGGCACCGAACTTCGACTTGGTCCGCCGCACCCCGCGGGCCACCGCCCGGACCCGGCCGTGCCGCCGGGTGAGCAGGGTGATGATCCGGTCCGCCTCACCCAGTTTCTGGGTGCGCAGCACGATGCCGTCGTCGCGGAACAGACTCATGCGCCCATTCTCGCCTACCGCCCGCGCGGGCGGGGGTGTGGGCGGCGGTCGCCGCCCACACCCCCGTCACGGCGTGCAGTTGGCGGGAGTGACGATGTCGTTCTGGTCGATGGAGATGGTGAACGGGACGCCGCCGTCCAGCCTGACGGTCCAGCCGCGGACCACGGTCCCGGAGGCGGGGGCGTCGGCGAACCAGACGGTCGGCGCGGGCCGCCCGCAGTCCGTGCGGCCGTGGGAGACGCCGTCCTTGCGGCCGTAGCGGTCGGCGACGACCTGATCTCCCGGCGTCCCGTCGCCGCCGTCGCACACGACATCGGTGACCCGCCCGGTGGCACCGTCGAAGGTCAGGCCCGCGTCCCGGCCGAGGTGGGTGCCGCCCCGGTAGAACTGCACGTCGCCCACACTGCCCACCAGCACACCGTCGACGTGCTGCCCGCAGGTCAGCGGGCGGGCGTCGGTGCCCCAGACACGGTGGAACGCCGCCGCGTCGGTGAACAGGGCGGCGATCCGCGCGGTGTCCACAAGGTGACGCGTGCCGGGCTGCTGGTACAGCTCGGCCGCGATGAACAGCTTCCGGGTCACGTCGTCGGCGTCAAGTGCTGCCGTTGTCGCCGGAGCCGTCGTGGACGGCGGGGTCGCGGGCGGGGCGGGCCGCCGGTCCTGGCCGCCACCGGAGGACACCAGGACCGCGGCCACCGTGGCGGCCGCCGCCCCCACGGCAGCGAGGCCCAGGGTGATCCGGCGTCGCCGTACGCCCGCGGACCGGGTGATCGCGCCGGGGTCGAACACCGGGGTGCGCTCGCCGCCCGCGAACTCCGCCATCGCGGCGGCGAGTTCCTCCTCCAGGGTCGGCGCGGCACCGTTACGGTCGTCGCTGTTCATCGGTCACCTCCCTGCCCGGGCCGGACGGTGTGCCCGTCCACCGCGGTGCGCAGTCTGGCCAGGCCCCTGGCGGCCTGCGAGCGTACGGTGCTCTCCGACACCCCCAGGGCGGCGGCGATCTCCGCGTCCGCCGCGTCGTCGAAGTAGCGCAGCACCAGCACGGTGCGCATGCTGGGCGGCAGTGTCCGCAGCACCCGCAGCAGTTCGTCGCGGACCAGCACCTTGCGGTACGGGTCGGGCGCCGGATCCCCGGCGTCCTCCGGCAGCGCCAGTTCCGCGGGGCGGCGGCGGGCCCGCCGTCCCCCGTCGTGGTGCAGATTGACCAGGATCCGTCGGGCGTACGCCTCCGGCGCGTCGGCCCGGACGACCTTGCGCCAGTGCCTGCACACGCGTTCCAGCGTCGACTGCACCAGGTCCTCGGCCGCCCCGCGCTCTCCCGTGAGCAGGATCGCGGTCCTGAACAAGGACCCCGATCGCGCCCGCACGAACGCGGTGAAGTCGGCCACCTCCTCGGCGCGCATCGCCACCTCCCCCCTCCGTCACACGTGAAGTGTTCACACCCACTCCTGACGTATGCCTCGCGGCCCGTTGCTGCACGGCCTACGGCCCGTTATCCGTTCGTTACCTCACCCTCGCGGAGGACGTGCCCCGTAGGGGCGCGGGGACGCGCGCTGCGCTGGCGGAAGAGGTCGTGCCCCGTAGGGGCGCGGGGAACTGCGCGGCCCGCCCCCACCGGGCCGGTGGCCCGAAAACAACGCGTCTGCCCCATTGGGGCCGGTGGTGACCTGCAACCCGGTCATGGGCTGGTCGCGCAGTTCCCCGCGCCCCTAAAAGACAGGTCCTCCGCAAGCGCGCCCCGGAGGGGCGCTACGCCCCGGGGGCGACGAGGCCGGACTCGTAGGCGACGATGACGAGTTGGGCGCGGTCGCGGGCGCCGAGTTTGCCCATGATCCGGCTGACGTGGGTCTTGGCGGTGAGGGGGCTGAGCCCCAGCGCCTCGCCGGTCTCGGCGTTGTTGAGGCCCCGGGCGACAAGGGTGAGCACCTCGCGCTCGCGGTCGGACAGACCGCTGAGCCGGGCGGGGGCGGGGGCGCTGACCTGGGGGCGGTCGGGCAGCCGCAGCACCCGGGCGATCAGCCGCGAGGTCGGTCCGGGTGAGAGCAGCGAGTCACCGGCGGCCACCGTACGGATCGCGTCGAGCAGATCGGCGGGCCTGGTGTCCTTGACCAGGAACCCGGAGGCGCCGGCGCGCAGCGCGGAGACCACGTGCTCGTCGTCGTCGTACGTGGTGAGCACCAGGATGCGGACCCCGGCGAGGTCGTCGTCGGCGGCGATCCGCCGGGTGGCCTCGATGCCGTCGAGTTCCGGCATCCGGATGTCCATCACGATCACGTCGGCCCGCGAGCTGCGGGCCAGCTCGACCGCTTCGAGGCCGTTCCCCGCCTGGCCGACCACCTCCATGTCGCGGGCGGACTCCACGAGCATGGCGAACGCGGCGCGCACCAGCGTCTGGTCGTCGACGAGCAGCACCCGTATGGGCTGCGTCGGGGTCATCTGTGGTCTCCCTGGGAGTCGACGCTGAACGGCAGTACGGCGGTGACGGCGAAGCCGGGGCCGTCGCCGCGCGGCCCGGTGGTGAGGGTGCCGCCGACACTACGGGCCCGCTCGCGCATCCCGACGATCCCGAAGCCCTCGGTACGGCCCGCGGCGACCGGCGGCGGCACCCCGTCGTCCTCGACCCGTACGTGCAGGGCGGTGATCTGGCGGCCGAGGATCACCCGTATCCGGGGGCTGGGCGCGCCCGCGTGCCGTACGGCGTTGGTCAGCGACTCCTGGACGATCCGGTAGGCGGCGGCGCCGACCGCGGGCGGCACCGTCTCCCGGCCCACGGCCACGGTCACCTCGACCTGGGCGCCGGCCGCCTCCGCGGCCCTGGCGAGCGCGGGGATACCGGCGAGGTCGGGCAGCGGGCCGTCGCCGTCGGCGCGTAGCACCCGCAGGGTGGTGCGCAGTTCCGCGCGGGCCTCCCGGCAGGTGTCCGCGATGGTGTCGAGCGCCCCGGCGACCGCGGTGCGGTCCAGCCGGTCGGGGTCGGCGACCAGGATGTGCGCGGCCACCGACGTCTGCACCCCGATCAGGGTGATCGAGTGCGCGAGCAGGTCGTGCAGGTCGCGGGCGATCCGCAGCCGCTCCTCCGCGACCCGGCGAGCGGCCTCCTCCTCGCGGGTGCGCTCGGCGCGTTCGGCCCGCTCCACGATGGCGGCCACGTAGTTGCGGTGCATCCTGACCACTTCGCCGACCACCGCGACGGCCACGATCCACCCCGCGCTCTGCAGCATGTCGGTGCCCGCGTGCGGCCGCCCGATGGTGGAGAGGATCACCGCCATGGTGCCGATCACGGTCGGCACCATGAGGAAGGTGCGGATCGGCGGACCCGCGACGGCCAGCGCGTAGAGCGCGACCATGGTGGCCAGGGTCGGCGCGGTGTGGTTGTTCTGCAGGTAGTGGTAGGGCGCGACGCAGGCGACCATGCCGGTCATGCACCACATCGGTGCCTGCCGCCGCCACACCAGCACCACGGCGCTGCCCGTCAGCAGGATCCAGCCGAGCAGGTCCGGGCGGTGGCCGCCGACCTCCTGCGGCAGGGTCGCGGCGAGCACCACCTCGACCGCCAGCACCACCGCGGCCAGCACCACGTCGGAGGGCGAGACATGGGTGGTGCGGATCGCGGGCACCCGAGGCGCGCGCAGGAGCGCGAGGCTGACGGTCACACGTCCATCCTCAGGGATCGACCCGGGTCGGGGGCGGAACGGGGCGGGAGTTGTCGCGGAGTTGACGTGGAGCGGGCAGTCCCGCACGGCCGGGGCCGCGACGCGCGGCGGCCTGCCCGGACGCTGCCACGGGGGAGGCACGTCCGGACAGGCCGGATGCGGGGAAGGCGGGTGTCACAGCCACCAGCCTCCCCGGTTCTGGGGTGCGCGCACGTCGCGCTCAGGGGCGAGGAGCGGGCTACTCCGGTGGACTCACCCGCCCGTCCGCTACTCCCCGGGGAGTACGGGGCGGGCGGGGTTCCTCGCGCGGGCTTCCTCGGGCGGGCCTCCTGTTCGGCCTACGAAGCGGTGGCCGCGGCGGCCAGCAGCCGGTCGATGTCGTCGAGGGGCAGCGACAGGCAGCGGCCGACCGCCTCCAGCACCTCGCGCTCGGCGGGGAGGTACGGGCCGTCGGCGAGGGCGATGTGCGCGCCCTGCAGCAGCACCCGCTCGCGGCCCTGCGGGGCCAGGTGGTCGGCCAGCGGCTCCAGCGCCTCGTGCAGCTCGATGGACAGCCAGCTTCCGCAGCCGTCGACCTCGTCGGCGAAGGAGTCGGGGCCCAGTTCGGCCGCGCCCGGTCCCGTACCGGCGCCGGGGCCCGTGTAGCGGCCCTCGTCGGCGACGATCGCGGCGAGCAGGCCGAGCAGTTGGTCCTCGGTGCAGTCGGAGAACCCGGCGGAGCGGACCGCGCCGACGGCGGCCTCGCGGGCCGGGCGGCCGGTGGCACCGCCCGCGGTGAGCACGGCGAGCGCGATGGTGTGCACCGCGTCGCGCAGCATCGCGGAGAACCGGGTGGTGGTGGGCCGCAGCAGCACCTCGGAGCCGAACTGCCGGTGGCAGGCGGTGCATTCGATCACGGTGCCGGCCGGGCCGCGGTTGAGCACCGGCACATTGAGCACGGTCAGCCTGCGGGTGCCGGTTCTGCGGTGGTAGGCGCGGTCGCCGCCGCAGTCGGCGCAGAAGAACTCGCCGTCGTCCTCGGTGTGCCACGCGGTGCGGACACCCCAGATACACAGCCTCAGCTTCATCACGCTGCACCCTCCGGCCGTTTTGTCCCGGTACGCACCCATCCGGCCCGTACGCGTGTCAAACGCCTCGGCAACGGTGCCGTACAGCCGTGATGTTAGCCACACCAATGACGTGGAGTCAGTACCGCGTACGGGGGCAATTCACCTCCACTTCCGCGGGCCGGCTCCGCGAGGGCGTCCTGGAGAGCCGCCTGTGACGGCCCGCGGACTCTCAGGCGTGCATGAGCAGCGACGAGATGCGGTCGTTCCACTCGTCGCCGACGTACTTCTGGTCACCGAGCCAGGTGTGGTTGTCGCCGCCGTACGCGCTGCCGTCGAAGCCCTGGATCACGGCGCAGTTGTTGAAGGTCCGGAACGACGAGATGGCGTTGTCCCAGCCGGGGCCGAGGAAGGCACCGATGTCGGAGATGCCGTACCCGGCGGCGTCGCACAGGCCGGCGCCGTCGCGGATGTCGGTGGAGTCGCCCGTGAAGCCGCTGTCCGCGTACCAGGTCATCAGCAGGGTGCCCGAGCGGGCGGCGCGCGTGCGTGCCGCGGCGCCGCAGCGGGTCAGCGGGGTGCCGTCCCCGCGCAGGGTGATGACGCAGTGCCGGGGTTGACGCGGCGCCCCCGCGGGGCCGCCCGCACCGGGAGCCGAGGCACGCGCGGGAACGGCCGCGGCCGCCGCGAGCAGGACGGCCGCGGCCGTGGCCGCGAGGCAGGTGGTACGGAGGTTCGCGTGGTGGTTCTGGGGCATACCGCGACGGTAGGGACGAAGCGGTCATGACATCCGGACGAACCTCCGGCGCCTGCCCGAGTTCACCCGGGTGCGGGAGCCGGTGACGGCCCCCGCACCCGGCACGGTTCAGCGGCCCGCGCGGTTGACGGCCGAGACCAGGGCCTTCAGCGAGGCGCGGGTGGTGTTGGGGTCGATGCCGATCCCCCACAGCACCCTGCCGTCGATGGCGCACTCGATGTACGAGGCCGCCTGCGCGGAGGCGCCCTCGCTCATGGTGTGCTCGCTGTAGTCCAGCACGCGGGCGTCGATGCCGACGGCGGCCAGCGCGTCCACGAAGGCGGAGATCGGGCCGTTGCCGGTACCGGTCAGCGCCGTCTCGACGCCGTCCACCACGGCCTCCACGGTCAGCGCGTCGGTGCCGTCGCTGGAGGTCGACGCCTGGGCCGAGCGCAGCGCGATCCGGCCCCACGCGTTGTCGGTGGTGGGCAGGTACTCGTCCTGGAAGACCGCCCAGATCTGCGCCGGGGTGACCTCGCCGCCCTCGGTGTCCGTCTTGGCCTGGATGATCTTCGAGAACTCGATCTGCATCCGGCGCGGCAGGTCCAGCTTGTGCCCGTTCTTCAGCACGTACGCGACGCCGCCCTTGCCCGACTGCGAGTTGACCCGGATGACGGCCTCGTAGGAGCGGCCGACGTCCTTGGGGTCGATCGGCAGGTACGGCACCGCCCACTCGATCTCGTCGACCGTCTTGCCCTGGGCCGCGGCCTCGGCCTCCATCGCCTCGAAGCCCTTCTTGATGGCGTCCTGGTGGGAGCCGGAGAAGGACGTGTAGACCAGGTCGCCCGCGTAGGGGTGGCGCGGGTGGACCTCCATCTGGTTGCAGTACTCGGCGGTGCGGCGGATCTCGTCGATCTGCGAGAAGTCGATCTGCGGGTCGACGCCCTGGCTGAACAGGTTCATCCCCAGCGTCACCAGGTCGACGTTGCCGGTGCGCTCGCCCTGCCCGAACAGGCAGCCCTCGATCCGGTCCGCACCGGCCATGATCGCCAGCTCGGCGGCGGCCACCGCCGTACCGCGGTCGTTGTGCGGGTGGACCGACAGGCAGACGTACTCGCGGCGCGACAGGTTGCGCGACATCCACTCGAAGCGGTCGGCGTGCGTGGACGGGGTGGAACGCTCCACGGTGGCGGGCAGGTTGAGGATGATCTCGCGGCCCTCCTCGGGCTGCCAGACGTCCATCACGCCCTCGCAGACCTCCAGGGCGAAGTCCAGCTCGGTGTCGGTGAAGATCTCCGGGCTGTACTGGTAGCCGAAGACCGTCTCGTCGCCCAGGATCTTGTCCGCGTACTCCATGACCAGCCGGGTGCCGTCCACCGCGATCTGCTTGACCTGGTCACGGGTGCCGCGGAAGACGACCCGGCGGAAGACCGGCGCGGTCGCGTTGTACAGGTGCACGGTCGCCCGGGGCGCGCCGCGCAGCGACTCCACGGTGCGCTCGATCAGCTCCTCGCGCGCCTGGGTCAGTACGGAGATCGTCACGTCCTCGGGGATCGCGCCGCCCTCGATGATGGAGCGGACGAAGTCGAAGTCGGTGGCGCCGGAGGACGGGAAGCCGACCTCGATCTCCTTGTAGCCCATCCGTACCAGCAGGTCGAACATCTCGCGCTTGCGGGCGGGCGACATCGGATCGATCAGCGCCTGGTTGCCGTCGCGCAGGTCCGTGGACAGCCAGCGGGGGGCCTTGGTGATGCGCGCGTTCGGCCAGGTGCGGTCGGCGATGTCCACCGCTTCGTACTGCCCGTACTTGTGGACCGGCATCGCCGTGGGGCGCTGGCGGACGGTCGCGGCGGTGATGGGCGTGGGGCGGCCGACGGAATTCGGGCTGGACATGTGGGCTGGCTCCTCGGGGGTCCGGCTGAGAGAGTCGGCCGACGGCGATCGCACGCCAGAACTCCGCGGGGAGGGGGTCGGCCTACGACTACAGGCCCTCGCCGCGGCAGCTAAGGAGAAGCAGCCCGAAACGCATGATGGCAACGACCATAACCGAGTCCGGCGCGATCACGCAGCTCGTACGTAGTTCCTCTCACTATGCAAGATGGATGGGTCTGTCCACCAAAACCATGATCCTTCCCTCCTTTTCATCAATCATGGCCGTAACCAGTGACAGTGAGTGTGGTGCGTGCCACATTGCGTGGCATGGATGCCTCCACCGACCTGACCCCGGTCTTCTGCTCGATCGTGCCGCCACACGTCCTGGACAAGCTCGCGCGCTCCGAGGACGCCGCGCTGTCCGGGCCCGCCCGGCGCACCCTGGAACACGACTCCCTGCAGCGCACCCGCCGCCGGCTGACCACCGTGATCGGCGCCACGGCGGTGACCGGCGCCGCCGCCTCCGACCAGCCGCAGCGGACCATCCACGACGCGAAGCACCAGGACGCGCTGCCCGGCCGCAGGGTCCGCGCCGAGGGCGCGAAGCCGTCGAAGGACGCGAGCGTGAACCGCGCGTACGACGCACTCGGCGCCACCTTCGAGACGTACCTCAAGGCGTACGGCCGTCACTCGATCGATGACGCGGGGCTGCCGCTGGTGGCGAGCGTCCACTACCTCCAGGACTACAACAACGCCTTCTGGAACGGCCAGCAGATGGTCTTCGGCGACGGTGACGGCCGGATCTTCCTGGACTTCACCCTCCCGCTGGACGTCATCGGCCACGAGTTGACGCACGGCGTCACGCAGTACACCGCCAACCTCGACTACTTCGGGCAGTCCGGCGCCCTCAACGAGTCGGTCTCCGACGTCTTCGGCAGCCTCATCAAGCAGTTCACCCTCGGCCAGAGCGCCGAGGCGGCGGACTGGCTGATCGGCGCGGGCCTGCTGGCTCCGGGCGTCAACGGCCACGCGCTGCGTTCCATGAAGGAGCCGGGCACCGCCTACGACGACCCGCAGCTCGGCAAGGACCCGCAGCCCGGGACGATGGACGGCTATGTGCAGACCTCGCGCGACAACGGCGGGGTGCACATCAACTCCGGCATCCCCAACCACGCCTTCTACCTGCTCGCCGCCGAACTGGGCGGCAACGCCTGGGAGCACGCCGGGCAGATCTGGTACGACACCCTCACCGGCGGCAAGCTGTCCGCGCAGGCGCAGTTCGCCGACTTCGCGACCGCCACGGCCGCCGCGGCCCATTCCCGCTACGGTGACGGTGTGCAGTACCAGGCCGTGCTCAAGGCGTGGTCCCAGGTCGGCGTGCCGGTCGGGCCGACTCCGTCGCCCGCCGAGGTGCCCCACCAGCAGGGCGAGCCGCAGGCGGCGGAGCCCGCGAACTGAGCGGAGGGTGTCGTGCGCATCGAGGTGACCCGTACCGGCGGCTTCGCCGCCATCGAGCGCCACGCCACCCTCGACACCAAGGGCCGCCCCGACGCGGGTCATCTCCGGACCCTCGCCGAGGCGGCCCTGGCCCCCGCTCCCCCGCACCCGCCCGTCCCCGACGGCTTCCACTACGAGATCACCGTCGACACCCGCACCGTCCAGTGCGCGGACCCGGCCCTCACCTCCGCCCAGCGCGAGCTGATCGAGACGGTCCTGGGCGAGGGCGCGTAGGGCACTCACCCCCGCCGCACCCTGGATTTCGCACCCGATTCCCACTACGACGACGGAATCAGTAACACTCTGGCCGTCGCACGAGGGAATCGGTAGTGTCGGAGCCATGAGCCTTCCACCCGGTGAACGGCGGCTGCCGGAGAACGACCGCACGCGTCACCGCCGGTTGCGCGAGCAGGGCAGCCTCGACCGCGCCGACCTCGACGCCATCCTCGCGGCGGGCTTCCTCTGCCACCTCGGCGTCGTCGTCGACGGCACTCCCCTGGTGGTCCCGACGGTCTACGGCTCCGACGGCGGCACGCTGTACTTCCACGGCTCGGCCGCCAGCCGCAGCCTCACCGCCTCGCCGCGGGCGACGGTGTGCGTCACCGTCACGCACGTCGACGGGCTGGTGCTCGCCCGGTCGGTCTTCGAGCACGGTGTGAACTACCGCAGCGCCATGGTCTTCGGGATCCCGCGCGCGGTCACCGAGCCGGAGGAGAAGCTCGCGGGCCTGCGCCTGCTGACCGAGCACACCGCCCCCGGCCAGTGGGACTACGCCCGGCGCCCCAGCCGCAAGGAGCTGGCCGCCACCACCCTGCTCGCCCTCCCTCTGGACGAGGCATCGGTGAAGATCCGCACCGGCCCGCCCGACGACGGCGACGGCCCGGACGCGGCCCTCGGCGTCTGGGCGGGCGTCCTCCCCCTGCACGCCGCCTGGGGCGCACTCCAGCCCGACCCGGCCCTTCCCCCGGGCACCGAGGCCCCGCCCCACCTCACCACCCGCGTCGGCACGACGGCGGGCTGACGCCCGTCAGGGGCGGGTCGCCGTGGTGCAGCGGAAGCGGATCGACATCGTCAGGGTGCCGTCCTCGGCCCGCAGCGGTTCGGTGGCGGCGAGGGTGGCGGCGCGGGCCGCGGGCAGGTCGGCGTCGGGGATGTCGGCGACGCGGCCGCGGTAGACGCTGCCCCAGAGGTAGTCCCACCAGGAGGCGGGGTCGGGCAGGGTGACGAGCACGGCCAGTTCCTCGTCGGTGACCTCGCGGAAGCCCGCGGCGGCGGCCAGGGACGGCGGGTCCACGTCGTCGCTGGGGCGGGCGGCCGGGGCGAAGGGTTCCAGCGCCGCGTCGACCGCCTGCCAGTCGGGGTGGAAGCCGGGGACGAAGCGGGCGACGGCCAGCATCCCGCCGGGCCGCAGCAGCCGGGCGTACGCGTGCAACGCGGCCTGCGGATCCGGCAGTTGCGGCAGCACGAAGCTGGATGTCACCGCGTCGAAGGACGCGTCAGGGAAGTCCGGCGCCTCGGCGTCCCCGACGGTGACGGTCGCCTGCGTGAGCCCGAGCCCGGCGGCCTCGGCCGCCGTCTCCCGCACCATCACCGGAGAGATGTCCACCCCCGCCGCCCGCCCGGTCGGCCCCACCGCCCCCGCGAGCGGAAACAGACACGCCCCCCGCCCGCACCCGGCATCCAGCACACTCATCCCCGCGGCCAGCCCCAACCGCCGCACGAGCGCCGCCCCGGCGAGAGCATAGAACGGCGGCCCCGCCCGGTCATACGTCCGCGCCATGTCGTCATACCGCGCCGCCGCCCGCCGCTTCCGATCCATGTCGCCCACCCTAAGCGGCAGTTCCCCACCCCCGGCCTCCGACCACCGCCCTGGTCGGCCTGAATTGGGCCCCCCGCCTCGGGGGTGGCGGGGGCCCGGTTCAGGGGGTGGGTCAGTTGGCTGCGGGGGTGGCGGGTTCCGGGTCGCGGGAGGGGGACGCCGGGGAGGGGACGGGGGCGCCGGTCACCGAGGGTTGGGCGTGGCGGACCAGGGCGAGGACCACCAGGGCGCCGAGGAGGGCGCCGATCGTGGAGACCAGGAAGACGCGGTCGAGGCCGGAGGCGTACGCGGCCCGGATCGAGCCGCCGCCGGACACGACGTGGCGGAGCCGGGAGCTGAAGAGGGCGCCGAAGACCGCGATGCCGAGCGTCATCCCGAGTTGCCGGGCGGTGTTGACGGCCGCGCTGGCCATGCCCGCCCGCTGCGGCGGGACCGCGGCGACGGCGGCGGAGACCAGCACGGGGGTGCTGAGGCCGACGCCCACACCGGCCACGGCGAGACCCGCCACCAGCGCATACTGCCCTGAGCCCGCGGAGACCCCCGCGTACAGCAGCGCGGAGCCCGCGGCGATGCCCAGCAGGCCGACGCCGATCGGGATCCGGGGCGCGGCCCGGTGGGTGAAGCGGCCCACGAGGAGGGCGACGACGAAGGACGTCAGGGCCATCGGCATCAGGGCGAGGCCGCCGCGGATCGGGCCCAGGCGCAGCACGTTCTGCAGCCACAGCGAGACGAAGACCAGGCCGCCGAAGGCCGCGCCCTGGAGCAGCAGCGCCCCGCCGAGCAGGCCCGCGAAGGACGGGCGGCGCAGCAGCGCCAGGTCGAGCATGGGGTGCGGGGCGAGCAGTTCCACGGGGACGAAGGCCACCGCGGCGGCTCCCGCGATCACGAAGGCGGTCACGGTTCCCGTGTCGCCCCAGCCGTGCTCGCCGCCGCGGATCAGCGCGTAGGTGAGGGCGGCGGCGGCCAGCGTGAAGACGGCGGCGCCGGGCAGGTCGAGCCGCCCCGCGCCCCGCGAACCGGCGGGCAGCACCTTCAGGGTGAGGTAGACCGCGGCCACGGCGATCGGCAGGTTGACCAGGAAGATCGCCTGCCAGCCGAAGCCCTGGGTGAGCAGCCCGCCGAGCACGGGCCCGGCCGCCGCGGCGGCACCGTTGACCGCGCCCCACACGCCGAAGGCGGTGCCGCGGTCGCGCCCCTGGTACGTCGCCGAGACCAGCGCGGCCGAGGTGGCGAACATCGCGGCCCCGCCGATGCCCTGGACGCCGCGGGAGGCGACGAGCACGGCCGCGTTCGGTGCCAGCGCGCACCCGAGGGAGGCCAGCGCGAAGACGGTCAGGCCCGCCGCGTAGAGCCGACGGTGGCCGAAGAGGTCGGCGAGCGAGCCCGTGAACATCAGCAGGGACGCGAGGGCGAGGGCGTAGATGTCCATCACCCACTGGAGGGACGAGAAGGACGCGTCCAGGTCGTCTGCCATCCGCGGCAGCGCGACGTTCACGATGGTGACGTCGACGAGCAGGATGAAGGCGCCGAGGCATATCGCCACGAGGGGCAGCCATTTGCGCATGGGTGGGACTCCGTTTCGGTGGTTCGGCCGGGTGCGGCTCGACCAGTTTCTGCGGCGCGTCCCGGTACGCCACAGCCGCTCGGCCTCTCGCGGCGGAATCCGACATCGCCTACGGTGTGGGGGTGGAATCCGACACCAATTGGTCGCCGCTGAGCGTTCTCGACGAGCTGGACCAGCAGGTCGTACAGGCCCTCCAGGTGGACGGGCGGGCGTCATTCCGGCGGATCGGCGAGGTGCTGGGCGTCTCCGACCAGACCGTGGCCCGGCGCTACGCCCGGCTGCGGTCCGCGGGGACGGTCCGGGTGCTGGGCCTGGTGGACCCGCTGCGCAGCGGGCTGACGCCGTGGTTCGTCCGGGTGCGCTGCACGCCGGACGCGGCGGCGTCGGTCGGCGAGGCGATGGCCCGGCGCACCGACACCCGCTGGGTGAGCCTGCTCTCCGGCGGCACCGAGATCTCCTGCCTGACCCACTCCGCGGGCCCCGGCCGGGACGACGCGCTGCTGCTGCAGAAGCTGCCGCATACCCCGCGGGTCGTGGAGGTGACCGCGCACGCGCTGCTGCACGTCTTCTTCGGGCAGGACCTGAGCCCGGTGACCAGGAAGGGCCCGCTGGACGCGGCCCAGATCGCCGCGCTGGTCCCGGAGGACGCGCCCGACCGGCCGGCCGCCGAGGCCCTCGTCACCGACCCGGTCGTCCTGGGGCCGGGGGACCAGCAGCTCATGGACGTCCTGGCCCGCGACGGCCGGACGTCCGCGGCCGATCTGGCCACCGTCACCGGCTGGTCGCAGACGCGGGTACGGCGGCGGCTGTCGGAGCTGCGGTCCAGCGGGGCGCTCTACTACGACCTGGACGTCGGCGGCGTCCTGGCGGCGGACATGCGGGCCGCGCTCTGGCTGGAGGTGGAACCGGCCCGGCTCGCCGAGGTCGGCAACGCGCTGGCCGGGCACGACGCGGTGGCCTTCGCCGGGGCGACCACCGGCACGGCCAACGTCTACGCGGCCATCCAGTGCCGTGACCCGGGCGCCTTCTACCGCTATCTGACCGGGCCGGTGGCCGCGCTCCCGGGCCTGCGCCGTACGGAGACGGCCCCGATCCACCGCACGCTGAAGGGCCCGAGCCCCTTCATGGACGCGATGCGACGCTGAGACCCGGTCGCCTCAGCAGGCGATCTGCTCGTCCAGCGCGGCGAGCAGCCAGTCGTGGATGACGCCGGGCGTCGGCTCGGGCGGGCCCGAGGCCGGGCGGGAGACCTCGGCGACGAGCGCCCAGTAGCGGTCGATCCGCGGGTCCGCGGCGAGCTGGCCGCTGAGCACGCGGCGCAGGTCAGGGGTGTCCCGGGCGCCGCGCGACCCCGCGTAGGCGGCGACGAAGCAGTCCAGCGCCTCGCCGTCGTGCGGTGCCCGCAACGCCCGCATCTCCACCGCCGCCAGGGTGTACGCCTCCCGCAGACCGTCGTAGAGCACGGCCGGGCGGAAGGACTTGTCGGGCCGGTGCGCCTCGGGCTGCCAGCGCTTCCCGCCCGGTCCCGGCGTGCAGGTGCCGGAGACGAAGGCGTGCAGCCGCGCGAAGGCCAGCACCTGGTCGGGGCGCGGCTCGTCCGGGGGCTGCGGCACGGCCTCTTCGAGGATCGCCGAGACCAGCCGCGCCGGGAGCCGCGGCGGCAGCCACCGCCGCCAGAAGCGGGCCATCGGCGCGGTGCTGGGCGGCGCGGACACCGCCCCGACGAGCCGCAGCCGCTCGGCACGCTCCCCGGGCGGGCACTCCCGTACCAGCCGCAGCGCGGCCTCCCGCCAGCGCAGCGCGGCCAGTTGGGTACCGACCTCCCGCAACTGCCCCGCGACGACGTCCTCCAGGACACCGCCGTCCAGCACGTCGCCGTCGAGCCCGCCGTCGTCCTCCGGGAGCCTCCCGAGCACCCGCCCGATCTCGGGCACCGCCACATCCAGTGCGCGCAACGCCCTGATCAGCCGCAGCCGTTCCACCGCGTCCGGCCCGTACCGCCGGTGGCCCCCCGCACTGCGCCCGGCCTCGGGCAGCAGCCCGCGATCCGAGTAGAAGCGCACGGTCTTGACACTGACCCCGGCCCGTTCGGCCAACTCCCCGATGCCCAGCAGACCGTCAGCGAACACGCCGTGCCCCTCCTCGGGTCAGAAGCCGAGCTTCCTCAACTGCTTCGGGTCGCGCTGCCAGTCCTTGGCGACCTTGACGTGGAGGTCGAGGAAGACGGGGGTGCCGAGGAGGGCTTCGATCTGGGTGCGGGACTTGGTGCCGACTTCCTTCAGGCGGGCGCCCTTGGGGCCGATGATGATGCCCTTCTGGCTGGGGCGCTCGATGTAGAGGTTGGCGTGGATGTCCAGCAGCGGGCGGTTCTCGGGGCGGCCCTCGCGCGGCAGCATCTCCTCGACCACGACGGCGATGGAGTGCGGGAGTTCGTCACGGACGCCTTCGAGGGCGGCCTCGCGGATGAGTTCGGCGACCATGATCTGCTCGGGCTCGTCGGTGAGGTCGCCCTCGGGGTAGAGGAGGGGGCCCTCGGGGAGCAGCGGGACGAGGAGGTCGGCGAGGAGGGAGACCTGGTCGCCGCCGGTCGCGGAGACGGGGACGATCTCGGCCCACTCGAAGCCCAGGTCGCGGCCGAGCTTGTCGACGGCGAGGAGCTGCAGGGCGAGCTGCTTGGAGTCGACGAGGTCGGTCTTGGTGACGATCGCCACCTTCGGCGTCTTCTTGATCCCGGCCAGCTCGCGGGCGATGAAGGTGTCGCCGGGGCCGAGTTTCTCGTCGGCGGGCAGGCAGAAGCCGATCACGTCGACCTCGGCCCACGTGGTGCGGACCACGTCGTTGAGCCGCTCGCCGAGCAGGGTGCGGGGCTTGTGCAGGCCGGGGGTGTCGACCAGCACGAGCTGGGCGTCGGGTCGGTGCACGATGCCGCGCACGGTGTGCCGGGTGGTCTGCGGCCGGTTGGAGGTGATCGCCACCTTCTGGCCGACCAGAGCGTTCGTAAGGGTCGACTTGCCCGCGTTGGGGCGGCCGACGAAACAGGCGAACCCGGACCGGTGGACGGACTCGGGGTTCTCGGCGGGCTGGGTACGAGCGCTCATGCGCCCCATTCTCCCCGATGCCGGGGCCCGCCGAGCACGCCGAGGCCGCCGGAGGCCCGGACACGGGCGCGGTGACGGGCAGGCGACCGGGCGGTGAGGGGCCGGAAACGCCCCCGCAACACGAAACACGGGTGAAACACGGACGCCCACATACGGAAACGCGCGCCCGTGACGCTCTTCCTACCCGTCCATGGAAGGGGACCCCCTCGTGCTGCTCCTGTCCGCCGGAAAGTCCGCCGTCGACACCGGTGACACCGCCTGGCTGCTGGCCGCCACCGCTCTGGTGCTGCTGATGACCCCGGGCCTGGCGCTCTTCTACGGCGGCATGGTCCGCAGCAAGAGCGTCCTCAACATGTTCATGATGAGCTTTGTGTCGATCGCGCTGGTCACGGTGGTGTGGCTGGCCGCCGGATACACCCTCGCCTTCGGCAAGGACGCGGGCGGCCTGGGCCTGATCGGCGATCTCGACCACCTGGGGATGCACGGGATCGGCCCGACGAGCGTGACCGGCACCGTGCCGACGCTGCTCTTCGCCGCCTTCCAGCTCACCTTCGCGATCATCACGGCGGCCCTGATCAGCGGCGCGGTCGCGGACCGGGCGCGGTTCGGCGCATGGGTGGTCTTCGTACTGGTGTGGACGCTGGCCGTATACGTGCCGGTGGCGCACTGGGTCTTCGACTCCGGCGGCTGGATCGTCGAAAAGCTGGGCGCGCTGGACTTCGCGGGCGGCACCGTGGTGGAGGTCTGCTCCGGCGCCTCCGGGCTGGCGCTGGCGATCGTGCTGGGTCCGCGCCTCGGTTTCCGCAAGGACTCGATGCGGCCGCACAACGTGCCGCTGGTGCTGCTCGGCGCGGGTCTGCTCTGGTTCGGCTGGTTCGGCTTCAACGCCGGCTCCGCGTACGGCGCGAACGGCCTGGCCGCCGCCGCGTTCCTCAACACCCAGGCGGCGGGCTGCGCGGGCCTGCTGGGCTGGCTGATCGTGGAGAAGCGCAGGGACGGCCACGCCACCACGCTGGGCGCCGCGTCCGGCGCGGTCGCTGGCCTGGTCGCGATCACCCCGTCCTGCGGCAGCGTCGACCTGGCGGGCGCGCTGGTGGTGGGCCTTGCCGCGGGCGTGCTCTGCTCGTACGCGGTGAGCTGGAAGTTCCGCTGGGGCGTGGACGACTCGCTGGACGTGGTCGGTGTGCACCTCGTCGGCGGCATCGTCGGCACCCTGCTGATCGGCCTGCTGGCCACCGCGACCATGACCGGCGGCCCCGAGGGCCTGCTGTACGGCGGCGGCCTGGGCCAGCTGGGCAAGCAGGCGGTCGCGGTGGCGGCCGTCGGCGCGTACGCGTTCACCGTCACGTACGGCATCGGGCGGGCGATCGAGCGGCTGATGGGCTTCCGGGCGACGGAAGAGGAGGAACGCACCGGCCTGGACCTGACCGTGCACGCCGAGACCGCCTACGATCACGGCGTACTGACTCACGGCATGTCGCATCTGCACTCCGCCGCGCACACCCCTGACAGGAGCACCCTCACATGAAGCTGGTCACCGCCGTGATCAAGCCGTACAAGCTGGACGACGTGAAGACGGCGCTGCAGGAGATGGGCGTGCAGGGCCTCACCGTCACCGAGGCCAGCGGGTACGGCAGGCAGCGCGGGCACACCGAGGTGTACCGCGGCGCCGAGTACCGGGTCGATCTGGTGCCCAAGGCCAGGGTCGAGGTGCTGGTCGAGGACGCGGAGGCGGACGCGGTGATCGACACGCTGGTCAACGCGGCCAGGACCGGCAAGATCGGCGACGGCAAGGTATGGGCGGTCCCGGTGGAGACCGCGGTCCGCGTCAGGACCGGCGAACGCGGCCCCGACGCGCTGTAGCCGTAACGGCGGTGGGCCCGGGGCGAGTTGAGTACCCCCGGGCCCGGGGTGACCGTCAGCCCGCCGTGACCGTGCCGCGCAGCGAGCCGTCGGGGGCCGCCAGGAGCAGGGGGGTGGCCGGGCCGCCGAGGTCGCGGACGGCGGCGCGGTCGGCGTCGGCGGCGGACTCCGCGGCGGTGACCACCGCGGCGGACTCCAGCGACTTGGCGCCGCTGGCCACCGCCATGGCGACGGCGGTCTGCAGGGCGGTGAGGTTCAGCGACTCCAGGGATACGGAACCGGCCACGTAGGTGCGCCCCGTCTCGTCCCGTACGGCGGCGCCCTCGGGCACTCCGTTACGGGCGCGGGCCGACCGGGCCAGCGTGATGAGCTTGAGGTCTTCGGGATCCAGTGGCTGCGCGTCGCTCATACGCGCGAGCATATCGGCCGCCCGGGGCCGGGGTCCCGGGGAGGTCACCCGATGGAGGATCACTCTCCGTAGTCCGAAATGCGCGGTCGGCTACCGGCGCCTAGCCTGAGCAGAGCAGTCCCTGTGAGGTGATCACGCCATGTCCCTGCATCTTCCCCTCGTCATCGCCCTCGCCGTCGCGATGCTCTTCCTGCGGCGCACCGGAGCGGTCAAACCCGCTCACGCGCTCACCTGCGGCGCCTTCGGCTTCTACCTCGCGGACACCAGCTTCGCCGGGACGATCCACGCCGCGAGCGCCAACGTCCTGTCGATGATCGGCGCGTTCGGCGGGTGATCGCCCGTCTCGGGCTCGTGGCCGCCCAACTCGGGCGTCTGACCGGCACCGTCCCGCGAGGGACGCGTCAGCCCGCCAGCGGGTAGAGCGTGCCGCGCCTGCCCTCGGGGGAGGTCAGCCACTCCAGCTTGGCGGCGGTGTCGCTGCCCGGCAGCGGATTGTGCATGACGACCGTCAGGTCCGGCCTGGCGGGCAGCCGCATCTGGGTGCTCTCGAAGGCCATCGCGCCGACCAGCGGATGGTCGAGTTCCTTGCGCGTCTGGCCGCTCGGCTGCACGTCGCCGCGCGCCCACAGTTCGGCGAACTCCTCGCTGACGGCGGAGAGTTCGGCGACGACCCGGCGGAAGCCCTCGTCGTCGGGGTGTTCGGAGGCCGCCGCCCGGTACTGCGCCACCACCGTCGCCGCCAACTCCGCGTGGCGGCCGGCCCGGTCGCGGTAGACGGGGTTGGTGAAGAAGGTGACCAGGCAGTTGGTGTCGTGGTCGGTGAAGCCGAAGGTCAGCCGGGCCGCGTCGTTGAAGCCCACGATGTTCCAGTAGGCGTCCATGATGTGCGCGGGCAGCGGCATCCACGCCTCGATCAGCCGGTGCAGCCCGGCGCAGTAGTCGCCCGCGGCGGTGTCCGCGGCCGAAACGGCCTCCGGCAGCGGCGGGTTGAGCCCGGCGAGCACGTACAGATGGCGCCGCTCGGGGCCGTTGAGCCGCAGCACCCGGGAGACGGCGTCCAGCACCTACGGGGAGACGGTGATGTCCCGGCCCTGCTCCAGCCACTGGTACCAGGACGCGCCGACCCCCGCCAGCACCGCCACCTCCTCGCGGCGCAGCCCGGGCGTGCGGCGGCGGGCGCCGCCGTCGGGAAGTCCCGCTTCCGCGGGCGAGATACGGGCGCGGCGGGTGCGCAGGAAGTCCCGCAGTTCCTGGCGGCGGTGCGGCACCGCCGGGCGCGCCGACGGTATGGACACGGACTGCTCCACTCGCTCCCCCTCGGACGGATGAACCCGGCCCGAGGGCCTGGCTGGTGGTCCCACCACCAGCATAAACGGCGGCTCCCCAGCGCCGGTTGATCCGCCGGATGGTGGTCGCATGGCAACCGACACCACCACGTCCTCCCCGGCCGGAGCCCTGCGCGACCCGGCCCCCGAACGCCTCGGCACCCGCGCCAAGCTGGTCCTCTTCGTGCTCTGCGCGGCCCAGTTCATGATCGCCCTCGACTTCTCCATCCTGAATGTGTCGCTGCCCGTCCTCGGCGCCGATCTCGGCATGAGCCGGGCCAACCTGCAGTGGGCGGTGACCGCGTTCGCGCTGCCGTCCGGCGGGTTCCTGCTGCTCTTCGGCCGGATCGCCGACCTGTTCGGCCGCCGCAGACTGTTCCTGACCGGGCTCGCGGTGTTCACCGCGGCCTCGCTGCTGGCCACCCTCGCCTGGGACCCGGCGGCGTTCCTGGCCGCCCGCGCGATCCAGGGCCTGGGCGCGGCGGTGATCGTGCCGACCGGCATGTCCCTGCTGACCACCACCTTCCCCGAGGGGCCGCAGCGGGAGCGGGCGCTGGGCATCAGCGGCACCCTGCTCTCACTGGGCTTCACCATCGGCGTCGTCATGGGCGGCACCCTCACCGACGCCTTCGGGTGGCGCTCCACGATGGCGCTGCTGGCCGGTGCGGGTGTGCTCGTGCTGGCCGCGGCGCCCGGTCTGCTGACCGAGTCGCGGCACCCGCGGCGGCCGCGGATCGACGTCCCCGGCGCGGTCACCGTCACCGGCGGGCTGCTCGCGGTGATCTACGCGCTGTCCACCGCCGCACAGCGCGGCTTCGGCCGCCCCGACGTCGTCATCGCGCTGGTCCTGGGCGTGCTGCTGCTCGGCGCCTTCGTGGCGGTGGAGTCGCGGGCGGCGGAGCCGATGGTGTCGCTGCCGATGCTGCGCCGCCGCACCGTCGCCTGGGGCAACCTCGCCGGGCTGACCACCTTCGCGATGATGAGCACGGTCGTCTTCCTGCTTACCCTGTACCTCCAGGAGATCCGCGGCCTGTCGGCGTTCCGCACCGGCCTGGTCTTCGGTGTGCAGGGCGTGTTCGCGGCCGTGACGGGGATGACCGCGGCCCGGGTGATCGGCCGCCTCGGCACCCGTACGACGCTGCTGGCGGGGCTGCTGGTGCAGGCCGCGCTGACCGCGGTGCTGCTCTTCCTCGGCTCGGGCCCTGCGGGCACCTGGCTGGCGCTGACCGGCGCCTCGCTGGCCTGTGTCGGCCATCTGTGGGTGATCGTCAGCTACGGCATCACGGCCACCTCCGGGCTGCCGGACGGCGAACAGGGCCTGGCCACCGGGCTGGTGACGAGTTCCCAGCAGGTGGGGCTGACGGTCGGCATCCCGCTGCTGTCGGCGCTGGCCTCCAGCCGTACGAACCTGCTGTCGGGCATCCGGCTGGCACTCGCGGTGGACGTGGCGGTGCTGCTGGTGGTGGCCGCGCTGGTCGCGGTGGGGCTGCGCAGGACGGGGCGCCCTGCCTGAGCAGTCCAGTACGGCGGGTGTCCCGGTGGCTCACCGGCCGCCGGGACACCCGTGCCTCAGCCCGCCTCGGGCCGGTCCAGGACCCGCAGCCAGTGGCCCTCGGGCTGGCGGCGGACCACCTGCACCCGGCCGCCGGTGCCGTCCTTCGGGCGGGTGGAGGTGAGCGCGATGTCCCCGCTGATCAGCGTCGGCAGCGGCTCCTCGACCTCGAAGGTCGGCCTGGCGGCGAGCAGTTGGCCGTACAGCTCGCGCAGCGCGGCGGTGCCGGTGGACGGCCGGTCGATCGGGTAGGCCACCACCGCTTCGGGTTCGAAGAGTTCCAGGATGCCGTCGAGGTCTGCGGCGTTGACCCGCTCCACGAACAGCCGGGCGATGTCCTCGGGGTGCTCGGCGCGTGCACGGTTCTCGGTCATGTCCATCCCTGCTCTCTGTTCCGCCCTTGCGGTCTTCCGTCCTTCGGTATCCATCCTGGGCCGCCCGTCGCCATAAGTCCAAGATCTAGATCTTCTACGAGCTAGCATTGTCAGTTATGGAACTGAGGCAGCTCGAATACTTCGTCACCGTGGCCGACGAGGCGGGCTTCACCCGGGCCGCCACCAAGCTGCATGTCGCCCAGCCGGGCATCAGCGCGCAGGTCAAGCAGCTCGAACGGGAGCTGGGCCAGCCGTTGTTCGACCGCTCGGGCCGTACCGTACGGCTCACCGAGGCCGGGCGGGCCGTGCTGCCGTACGCGCGGGCCGCGCTCGACGCGGTGGCCGGGGCGCGGCTGGCGGCGGCCGAGCTGACCGGGCTGGTCCGCGGCCATGTCGCGATCGGCACCGTCACCTCGCTCGGCTCCGACATGAACGTGCCCGGCCTGCTGGCCGGCTTCCACCGGGCTCATCCCGGTGTGGAGATCACGCTCTCCGAGGACACCTCGGACCACCTGCTCGCCGGGCTGCTCGACGGCCGCTTCGACCTGGCCTTCGCCGGGCTGGCCGGGGATCCGCCCGACGGCGTCGGCATCCAGGTCCTCGTGGACGACGCGCTGGTCGCCGCGGTCGCGCCCGCCGACCCGCTGGCCGCCCGCGCCTCGGTACCGCTGGCTGCGCTCGCCGACCGTCCCCTGATCACGCTGCCGCGGGGCACCGGGCTCCGGGCGGCGGTGGACGCCGGGTGCGCAGCGGCCGGGTTCCGGCCGCGGATCGGGTTCGAAGCGGGCAATCCGGAGGTGCTTGCCTCGCTCGCCGCGGAGGGCTTGGGCGTCGCCCTCCTCCCGGCCACCATGGCCGCCGCCTACCCCGGGCTCTCCGCGGTGAGCCTCACCCGGCCCCGCCTCCGCTCCCGCCTCGTCCTCGCCTGGCGCCGCACCCCTCCGGGGCCGGCCGCCCGTGCCTTCCTCAGCCACGCCCGAGAGTTCCTGGCCCGGTAGGGCCCCGACAGGGGCGCGGGGAACTGCGCGACCAGCCGTCGCGCGCCTGCACGTCACCACCGGCCCCAAAGGGGCAGATCGGTTGTCTCCCGACCACCGGCCGGTGGGGGCTTGTCGCGCAGTTCCCCGCGCCCCTTCGGGGCACCTCCGGTGCCTGGTCCACCGCAAGCGCAGCGATTATTCGGGAGCCGGAGCCGGCTCTACGAGGACGGTGCCGATGCGGTTGCGGCGCCCCGCCTGCGTTTCCGCGGTGAGGCGCAGGGCCACCGCGTGTTCCCCGGTGCCGTCGTCGGGGAGCGGTACCACCGCTGTCGCGCCAGGGATGGGCACGCGGCCGAGGGACTTGGCCAGGAGGCCGCCCACCGTCTCGACGTCGTCGTCGTCGAGCTCGACGCCGTAGAGGTCGCCGAGGTCGCCGATGTCGAGGCGGGCGGTGACCCGGTAGGAGCCCGCGCCGAGATCCTCGACCGGCGGCGTCTCCCGGTCGTACTCGTCGGTGATCTCGCCGACGATCTCCTCGAGGATGTCCTCGATGGTGACGATCCCGGCGGTGCCGCCGTACTCGTCGACCACGACCGCGACATGGTTGCGGTCCTGCTGCATCTCCCGCAGCAGGTCGCCCGCGTTCTTGGTGTCGGGGACGAAGGCGGCGGGCCTGATCAGCGTGGAGACCTGGTCGTTCTCGGCGTCGCGGTTGATGTGCACCCGGCGCGCCAGGTCCTTGAGGTAGACGAAGCCGACGACGTCGTCCTCGCTCTCACCGGTGACCGGGATACGCGAGAACCCGCTGCGCAACGCGAGCGTCATCGCCTGACGGATCGTCTTGAACCGCTCGATCATGACGAGTTCGGTGCGCGGCACCATCACCTCGCGCACGATGGTGTCGCCGAGTTCGAAGACGGAGTGCACCATCCGGCGCTCCTCGTCCTCGATCAGCGACTCGGACTCGGCCAGGTCGACCATCGCCCGCAGTTCCGCCTCACTCGCGAACGGCCCGCGCTTGAAGCCCTTTCCGGGGGTCAGCGCGTTGCCGAGCAGGATCAGCAGCCCCGGCACCGGGCCCATCACCCGGGCCAGCGGCAGCAGGACGTACGACGCGGCGGTGGCGGTGTTCATCGGGTGCTGGCGGCCGATGGTGCGCGGCGAGACGCCGACCGCCACGTACGACACCAGGACCATGACGCCGATGGCCACGGCCAGCACCTGCCAGGTGCGGTCGAAGTGCCGGTCGCAGACCACGGTGATGAGGACGGCGGCGGCCGTCTCGCAGCCGACCCGCAGCAGCAGCGCCACATTGAGGTAGCGCGTCGGGTCGGAGGCCACCGACAGCAGGTTCAGGGCGCCCTTGCGGCCCGCCCGCAGCGCCTCCTCGGCGCGGAACCGGGAGATCCGGGCGATCGCCGCCTCCGCGCAGGCGGCGAGCCAGGCGACGACGACCAGGATGACAGCGAAGACGATCATGCGAGGTCCGTCGGCCTCAGTGGGTGGTGGGGGCGGGCGACTCGCCCTCGATACCGCGCTCGGAACGCCAGCCGTCGAGGATCGCCTTCTGCAGGCCGAACATCTCGGCCTTCTCGTCCGCCTCCTCGTGGTCGTACCCGAGCAGGTGGAGGACGCCGTGGACGGTGAGCAGTTGCAGCTCCTCGTCCATGGTGTGCTTGGTCGGCGCCTCCTCGGCCTGCTTCTTCGCGACCTCGGGGCAGAGCACGATGTCGCCGAGGAGCCCCTGGGAGGGCTCCTCGTCGTCCTTGCCGGGACGCAGTTCGTCCATCGGGAAGGACATGACATCGGTGGGTCCCGGCAGGTCCATCCACTGCATGTGGAGCTGCTCCATCGCATCCGCGTCCACCACGATCACCGAGAGTTCGGAGAGCGGGTGGATGCGCATGCGGTGGAGGGCGTAGCGGGCGGCGTCGAGGACCGCCTGCTCGTCGATCTCCCAGCCGGACTCGTTGTTGACGTCGATCGCCATGATGGTGAGGTGGTTACTTTCCGTTGGCACCGGCCGGGCCGGCGATGCTGTCGTCGTAGCGCTCGTAGGCGTCCACGATGCGTCCGACCAGCTTATGGCGCACCACGTCGCTACTGGTGAGCCGGGAGAAGTGAATGTCCTCGACGTCGGTGAGGATGTCCTGGACCTGCCGCAGACCGCTCTTCGTGCCGTTCGGCAGGTCGACCTGGGTGACGTCACCGGTGATGACGATCTTCGAGTCGAAGCCGAGCCGGGTCAGGAACATCTTCATCTGCTCGGCGCTGGTGTTCTGCGCCTCGTCGAGGATGATGAACGCGTCGTTGAGCGTACGGCCGCGCATGTACGCCAGCGGCGCGACCTCGATGGTCCCGGCCGCCATCAGCCGCGGGATCGAGTCGGGGTCGAGCATGTCGTGCAGCGCGTCGTAGAGCGGGCGCAGGTACGGGTCGATCTTCTCGTACAGGGTGCCCGGCAGGAAGCCGAGCCGCTCGCCCGCCTCGACCGCGGGACGGGTCAGGATGATCCGGTTGACCTGCTTGGACTGCAGGGCCTGGACCGCCTTGGCCATCGCCAGATAGGTCTTGCCGGTACCCGCGGGGCCGATGCCGAACACGATGGTGTGCGTGTCGATGGCGTCGACGTACCGCTTCTGGTTGAGCGTCTTGGGGCGGATGGTGCGGCCCCTGCTGGAGAGGATGTTCTGCGTGAGGACCTGCGCGGGGGTCTCCGCGCCGGGATCCGCCGCCGAGCCGTTCGCCCGGAGCATGGCGATCGACCGCTCCACGGCGTCCTCGGTCATCGGCTGGCCGGTGCGGAGCACCAGCATCATCTCGTCGAACAGCCGCTGGACCAGTGCCACCTCGACGGCCTCGCCGACGGCACTGACCTCGTTGCCGCGGACGTGGATGTCGACGGCCGGAAACGCCTGCTCGATCACACGGAGGAGAGCGTCTCCCGAACCCAGGACGGTCACCATGGGGTGCTTGGCCGGTACGACGAAGTGGGCGCGCGCCTGCTGAGGCGGCTGCGGCTGCTGCTTTGTCGGTGTCTGTGTCATGGGCCGGCGCTAGGGCCTGCTCATCCCGCTTTCTGCTGCTCGGGGGGCCCAGGGGGCCTTGGGGTACCAAGCGTACGACGCCTGGCCTCGCCCGCCGAGGGGATTTGCGCTGCGGTTGCGGGGCTTCGGCCGGTGCTCAGGCCGGGCGGAAGCCGATGGTGGGCACCGCGCGGCGCAGCGGCCAGCGGCGGGGAGCCGCCGGGAGCAGGTCGTCGAGGAAGGCGAACCGGCTCAGGGCCGGGTCGGCGGCGCCCGCCACCGCCGCGTCCTTCGTCTGCTGCCACCAGGAGGCGATCTCGATCCAGCCGGGTGCGGAGAGCGAGCCGCCGAACTCCTGGACGGACAGCGCGGCCGACAGCGAGGCGAAGGCCAGCCGGTCGGCCAGCGGCCACTGGGCGAGGGTGCCGGTGACGAATCCGGCCACGAAGACGTCTCCCGCGCCCGTGGGGTCCAGCGCCTCCACGATCAGCGCGGGCACCTCCGCGGTCTCCCCGCTGCCGGAGTCCACCGCGAAGGCGCCCTCGGAACCGAGCGTGACCACCGCGAGCGGCACCAGCTCGGCGAGCCTGCGGGCCGCCTCCTGGGCGCTGTCGGTCCGGGTGTACCGCATGGCCTCCGCGGCGTTCGGCAGGAAGGCCGCGCAGTGCCGCAGCCCTTCCAGGTCGGCCGGGTCCCAGCGCCCCGTCTCGTCCCAGCAGACGTCGGCGAAGACCTTCGTGCCGGAGGCCGCCGCCGAGCCGATCCACTCCTCGTCCGCCTCGCCCTCGCCGCTCGTGCCGCGGTGGCCCAGCGCGGCCACGGCGGCCCGCGCGGGCGGCGGGCACGCCGGTGCCGCCTCCTCGGGCGGCGGCGCCTCGTGCCCGTGGGTGACCATGGTCCGCTCGCCCTCGTACGCCATCGAGACGGTCACCGGGGAGTGCCAGCCGGGGATCCGCCGCGACAGGCTCAGGTCGATGCCCTCGCCGGACGACAGGCTGTCCCAGCAGTAGTCGCCGTACACGTCGTCGCCGAACGCCGCCGCCAGCGTCGTCCGCAGGCCCAGCCGGGCCAGCGCCGTCGCCATGTTCGCGATCCCGCCGGGGCTCGACCCCATACCGCGGGCCCACGACTCGGTCCCGCGCACGGGCGCGCTGTCCAGGCCGGTGAAGATGATGTCGAGGAACACGGTGCCGGTCAGATAGACGTCGGTCGCCGGGTCCCCCGCGGCGCGCACCGCGCCGAGCGGGTCGAGAACGGGCTGGTCGTCCATGCATTCACTGTCCCATGGCGGTTGTCCGGGCCCCCCGACCTGCCCCCTGGTGTCGCCCCCGGGACCACCCGCCGGCGGAGCCTGGGCGCGCAGTTCCCCGCGCCCCTTCGGGGCGCAACCTCTTCCGCCCGGGAGAGCGAGGTCTTTCAGGGGCGCGGGGAACTGCGCGACAAGCAACCCAGCGGGGGAAGATCCGGGGAGGACATCAGGCGGCAGGACGGGCGGGCACACGGATGAGGCTGACGATTCTGGGCGGGGGCGGCTTCCGGGTGCCGTTGGTGCACGGGGCGCTGCGGGCGGATCCGACGGTCACGGAGGTGACGCTGTACGACACGGACCCGCAGCGGCTGCGAGTGATCACCGCGGTGCTGGCGGGCTCGGAGGGGGGCCCGCCCGTACGGGCGGTGACGGATCTGGACGAGGCCCTCCGCGGAGCGGACTTCGTGTTCTCGGCCATCCGGGTGGGCGGTACGGCCGGACGGGTGCGGGACGAGCGGCTGCCGCTGGCGGAGGGGCTGCTCGGGCAGGAGACGGTCGGCGCGGGCGGGGTGCTGTACGGGCTGCGGACGCTGCCGGTCGCGGTCGCCGTCGCGGAGCGGGTCCGCGCGGTGGCGCCGCGGGCATGGGTCATCAACTTCACCAACCCGGCGGGCATGGTCACCGAGGCGATGTCGCAGGTGCTGGGGCCACGGGTGATCGGCATCTGCGACTCGCCGGTCGGTCTGGTGCGGCGTGCGGCGCTCGCGGCGGGCGCCGACCCGACGGCGCCGGGCTTCCGCTACGACTACGTGGGGCTCAACCACCTGGGCTGGCTGCGCAGCCTGGTGTGCGACGGCCGGGACCTGCTGCCCGGCCTGCTGGCCGACCCGGCGGCGCTGGGCACCTTCGAGGAGGGACGCCTCTTCGGCGCGAGCTGGCTCGCGGCGCTCGGCTCGCTGCCCAACGAGTACCTGCACTACTACTACTTCCAGCGGGAGTCGCTGGCCGCGGTGCGCTCGGCCGCCGCCACCCGGGGCGAGTTCCTCGACCGGCAGCAGGGCGACTTCTTCGCCGAGGCCGACCGGACGCCAGGCGAGGCGTACACGCTGTGGCAACGCACCCGGATGGAGCGCGAGTTGACGTACATGGCCGCCAGCCGCGAGGCCAGCGGCGGCTGGCAGCGCGACCCGCACGACCTGGACGGCGGCGGCTACGACCGGGTGGCGCTCGCGCTGATGCGGGCCATCGCACACGACGAGCGCGGCACGCTGATCCTCAATGTGCCCGGCGGCGGCGTGGTGCCGTTCCTGGACGACGACGCGGTGGTCGAAGTGCCGTGCGAGGTAGGCGCGTTCGGGGCGCGGCCGCTGCCGGTCGCACCGCCCGACGCGCACCAGGCCGGGCTGATGCTGGCGGTCAAGGCCGTGGAGCGCGCCACCATCGAGGCGGCCGCCACCGGGTCACGGGCGGCCGCGCTGCGCGCCCTCGCGCTGCACCCGCTGGTCGACTCGGCGGCGGCCGCCGAGCGCGTCCTCGACGCCGCGCGGTGGTGACCCCCTGATCGCCGCCCACCTGAGCTGACGTGGTGACAGCGGCGGCTGGACCTGCGGCGATCACCACGCGCGTAGACCATCCTTGACCAGCCAGGATCGATGGGTCTAGGTTCTGCGCACCAACGAGCGTTGAAGGAGCACCGCCATGCCCCGAGCCCGACTCTCCGCCCGCACCCGCGCCCTGGCCGTCACGGCCGCCGCGGCGTCCCTCGGAGCCGCGTTCTACGGAGTCGGCGTCGCCAGCGCGCACGACTCGGTGCCGCGCAGCGACAAGGAGATCCCGAACCTCACCAACGTCGTCTCCGAGATCAAGGCGTACTACGGCGACACCGTCACCGGCGGCGAGCACTACGCCTCCGCGGACAGCAACTACGCGCAGCAGGTGGCCGGCATAGAGGCCAAGGCCACCGCGTACCTGTCCCACCAGGCCCGGCACACCCGGCACGGCGCCAAGCCCGCCATCGTGCTCGACGTCGACGACACCAGCCTGCTGACGTACAACTACGAGCTGGAGGTGGGCTTCAACTACACGCCCGCCAGCAACCAGGCGTATCTGGACAACAAGAACATGGCCGCCGTCTTCGGCATGGACACCCTCGCCAACTGGGCCGCGGACCAGGGCATCACGGTCTTCTGGATCACCGGCCGCGGCGAGGCCCAGCGCGCGGACACGGTACGGAACCTGACCGCCGTCGGGTACAAGCCGGCGCCCGACACCACGCACCTGTACCTGAAGAACCCCGCGTCGCCGCCCGCGTACCTGCCGTGCGGCGCGACCTGCACCACCATCGAGTACAAGTCCGGCACCCGCGCGCACATCGAGTCGCTGGGCTACGACATCATCGGCAACTTCGGCGACCAGTACAGCGATCTGTCCGGAGGGCACGCGGACAAGGGCTTCAAGCTGCCGAACCCGATGTACTTCCTGCCGTAGCGGACGGCGGGGCGGGCGGCTTCGGGGGCGGCCCGGCGGGCGGTGGCCCGGACGGCACGTGGCGGGAGGGCACCGGGACCCGCATGAGGTCCTGGGCCACCGTCAACTCACCCTCGAAGCCTGCCTCGCGGGCCTGGCGCGCGAAGGCGTCGGGGTCGGTGTAGCGCTGCGAGAAGTGGGTGAGGACGAGGTGCCGCACTCCGGCGCCCCGGGCCACCTCCGCCGCCTGACCCGCCGTCAGATGACCGTGTTCCGCGGCCAGCCGGGCGTCCTCGTCGAGGAAGGTGGACTCGATGACCAGCAGGTCGCAGCCCTCGGCGAGGGCGTGGACGCCGTCGCACAGCCGGGTGTCCATGATGAAGGCGAAGCGCTGGCCGCGCCTCGGCTCGCTGACGTCCGCCAGCCGTACCCCGCCCAGCGAGCCCTCACGCTGCAACCGCGAGACGTCCGGCCCGCTGATGCCGTGCGCGGCCAGGCGCTCCGGCAGCATCCGGCGGCCGTCGGGTTCGGTCAGCCGGTAGCCGTACGACTCGACCGGGTGCGAGAGCCGGGCCGCGGACAGCGTGAAGGCGGGTGTCACCACGAGGTCGCCGTCGGCGGACACCGGCGCCTCGCGCAGATCCGCGTTCTCGCGGTAGGCGGTGGCGTGGCGCAGCCGGTCGAAGAAGTGCTGCCCGCTCGCCGGGTAGTGCGCGGTGACCGGGTGCGGGACCTGGTCGAGATTGATCCGCTGGATGACCCCGGCCAGGCCCAGCGAGTGGTCGCCGTGGAAGTGCGTGACGCAGATCCGGGTCAGGTCGTGCGCGGCGACCCCGGCGTGCAGCATCTGGCGCTGGCTGCCCTCACCGGGGTCGAACAGGATGCCCTCGCCGTCCCAGAGCAGCACGTAACCGTTGTGGTTGCGCTGGCGGGTCGGCACCTGGCTCGCGGTGCCGAGGACGACGAGTTCGCGGGCGGACAAGGGCGTTCTGCCTCAGACCAGTCGCTGCAGGTCGCGCCCGCCGAGCACATGGGCGTGCGCGTGGAAGACGGTCTGGCCCGCGCCGGGGCCGGTGTTGAACACCACCCGGTAGCCGGTGCCGTCGACCTTCTCCTGCGCGGCGACCTCGGCGGCCTCCCGCAGCACGTCGACCGCCGCCGCCGGATCACCCGCGACCAGCGACGCCGCGTCGGCGTAGTGCACCCGCGGGATCACCAGCACATGGGTCGGCGCCTGGGGGTTGATGTCCCGGAACGCGACGGTCGTGTCCGTCTCCCGGACGATCGTCGCCGGGATCTCCCCCGCCACGATCTTGCAGAACAGGCAATCCGCCTGCGGCTCTCCCGCCATGAGCGGCACCCCTCTCGGACGCGGTCGCTGTCCCCGGCATGCTATCGGCCGTGACGCCGCGGGACGATCTACCAGCGGCCCCGCGGGGTGTCAGCCTCCGCCGCGCCCCAGGCGTCCCGGGGGTCGTCCGGGGCGTCGTCGGGCTCATAGCGGGCGCGGAAGTTCTCGTCGGACAGGCTGCTGTAGGAGGAGGCACTGAGGATGATCCACAACCCGGGGGTGACGGCGAGCTCGTCGCGGCCGGGGAGATGGAGGGTCTTGGGGTCGTCCCCGGCGTCGAGGGGGCGGCCGATGAAGGCAGACACCTCGGCGAGGTTCTCGCGTCCGCGCCACAGCAGCGCCAGGACGCTCCGGGGCTTCTGACGGAAGCGCTGCGGGCGCTGCCAGAGTGCGGGGTGGCCCAGCGGTCCGCCGCTCTGGGGGATCACCATGTCGTAGCGGTGCTCCATGAAGCCGTTCCAGTTCTCTGCCAGGAACTCCTCCGTGCCCTCCTCACAGACGAACCAGGAGCCGGGGAAGGCGTCACGTGCGGTGTACCTGGACGGGGGCCGCAGCACACCCTGGTCCTCGGGCGCCGCCTGGGGGGCGACACCCAGGAAGTCGCACACCGCGGTGTAGTTGGCCGGGCCGCTCCAGTAGATGGCCCGCGCGTACGATCCCTCGGTCCGCTCGCGGTAGCGCTCGACTCCGGGGACGAGGCGCTCGGCGGGGTCCTCCGGGGCGTAGTGGTCCAGCAGCCAGGCGGAGTTGACTGCCATGCACCCGCCGTAGTCCCAGCGCAGCACCCACATGCCGGGCCGGACGGAGGAGATCTTCGCGTCCTCGTCCTCCCACTCATGGCGCGGCAGGGCGAGCGTGTCGCGGTCGGCCGTCGCGGCGTCGGCGCCGACCAGCTCGCAGACTGCACCGAACGCGGCGTCGCCCGACCAGTGCAGCGCCTCGACGGTGTTCGGCCTGCTGCGGTAACGGGACACGCCCTCCCGCCGGAAGGGCTGGTCCGCGAGGCCCGCGGCGGAGACGCCCCGCTGGTCGTAGTGGCGTGCGAAGCCCCTCCCGTCCAGGGCGATGCAGTCGCCGCCCACCATGTAGTGACTGATGACCCAGTCACCCGGCACGGCCCGCCGCTCGTCCCTCCCCGGGAGGTAGATCCCCTTGCGGTCCGCCACCTCCGGCCGGTCCGTGACACCCACGAAGTCGCAGACCTGCCGGTAGTTCGCGTCGCCCCGCCACTTGATGGCGTCCACGTAGACGTAGTTGCTCCGCACCCGCACGACGGTCTCCCCCCGGAACCCGGACACTGCCACCCCACAGTGCCCGGCGCGGGCGGCCCGCCGCTAGGGCACCTCGGGCAGGGTCGGCGGGGACTTCGGCGGGGTGCTCTCCAGGGCGGCGAGGGCCAGCGCGATCGCGGTGTCGAGTTGCGGGTCGCGGCCCGCGGCCCAGTCCTGGGGGGCGTGGACGACCTCGATGTCCGGGTCCACGCCGTGGTTCTCGACGTCCCAGCCGACGCCCTCCAGCCAGAAGGCGTACTTGGGCTGGGTGACGCCGGTGCCGTCCACGAGGTGGTAGCGGCTGTCGATGCCGATCACGCCGCCCCAGGTGCGGGTGCCGACGACAGGGCCGATGCCGAGCGCCTTGATCGCCGCGTTGACGATGTCGCCGTCGGAGCCGGAGAACTCGTTGGCGACCGCGACCACCGGCCCGCGCGGCGCGTCCTGCGGGTAACTGATCGGGTGGGCACCGCGCGGCAGGTCCCAGCCGACGACGCGGCGGGCCAGCTTCTCCACCACGAGCTGCGAGGTGTGGCCGCCGCGGTTCTCCCGTACGTCGACCACCAGGCCGTCGCGGGCGACCTCGACGCGCAGGTCGCGGTGGAGCTGCGCCCAGCCGCTGCTGACCATGTCCGGCACGTGCAGATAGCCGAGCCTGCCGCCGGACGCCTGGTGCACATGAGCGCGGCGGCCCGCCACCCAGTCGTGGTAGCGCAGCGGCTCCTCGTCGGCCAGCGGTACGGCCACCACGTGCCGTACGGGGCCGCCCGCCGCGGGCGCCACGGCCAGCTCCACCGGCTTGCCCGCGGTGCCGACCAGCAGCGGTCCCGGACCGGCCACCGGGTCGACGGGGTGGCCGTCGACCGCCAGCAGGACGTCCCCCGCGCGTACCGCCACGCCCGGCGCGGCCAGCGGCGAGCGGGCGTGCGGGTCGGAGGACTCACCGGGCAGCACCCGGTCGATCCGCCAGCTCCCGTCCTCGGTACGGGAGATGTCCGCGCCGAGCAGTCCCTGCCGGTGCAGCGGGTCGCGGAAGCCGCCGGGCGGCACCACATAGGCGTGGCTGGTGCCCAGCTCGCCGTGCAGCTCCCACAGCAGGTCCACCAGGTCGTCGTGGGTGGCGACCTGGTCGAGCAGCGGCCGGTAGGCGGTGGCCACCGCGTCCCAGTCGACGCCGCCCATGTCGGCGCGCCAGAAGTTGTCGCGCATCAGGCGGTGCGTCTCGGCGAACATCTGCCGCCACTCGTCCTGCGGCCTGACCGTCACCCGCACCCGTGACAGGTCGACGGTCACCGAGCCGCCCGCGTCGTCGTCGCCGTCGGACTTGCTGTCGGCGGGCACCACCCGCAGCCGGGAACCGCTGGTGACCAGTACCCGGTTGCCGTCGCCGGTCACCGCGAAGCCGTCGACGTCGTCGGCGATGTCCTCGATACGCAGCTGCCCCAGGTCGTAGCGCTCCAGCACCGAGCCGGGCGGCTGCGCCTCGGGGGTGGCCAGGCCCGCGCCGAGGACGCCGACCAGCGGGTGGCGCAGCCAGAGCACCCCGCCCTTGGCCGCCCGCAGCGATGAGTAGCGGCCCGCCTCCACGGGGAACGGCACGATGCGGTCGGCCAGGCCCTCGGGGTCCACGCGGGTCGCGGGAGTACGCGGCCGGTCGTCCTTGTCGCCGCCTTCCTTCGCCTTGGCCGTCCCCTCCGGCTCGTCCGCCGCGTTGTCGGCGTCGTCGTCCGCCGCGTCGTAGGGGCGGCCGTGCCGCTGCGGGCCGAACGGCGACGGTGTGGTGGCCGCCAGTGTGATCAGGTACGGGCGGCAGGCGTTGGGGAAGGACAGGTCGAAGACATGCGCGTCGTAGACCGGGTCGAAGGCCCGCTCGGACAGGAACGCCAGATGGCGGCCGTCGGCGGTGAAGGCGGGCGCGAAGTCGTTGAACCGCAGCGGGGTCGCGTCGGTCACCGCGAGGTCCGCGGTCGCCGCGAGCTTGAGCTGCCGCAGGTCGCCGGGGCCGGGGTGCGACCAGGCCAGCCACGCGGAGTCCGGGGAGAAGGTCAGCCCCGAGGCGTCGCCGCCGTCACCCGCGGCCACCTCGCGGACCTCGCCGGTCTGGGTCTCCACCAGCAGCACCCGGCCGTCGTGCGAGGCGACGGCGATCCGGTGCCCGTCGGGCGACACCTCCAGCTCCAGCACCCGGCCGAGGCGGCCCGCGGCGAGCCTGCGCGGCGCGCCGCCGGAGGTGGTGCCGGACGTGGTGCCGGTGGCGGGGGCGACCTCCAGGGCGTCCTCGCCGTCGGCGTCGGTGACCCACACGACCTGCTGCTCCCCGTCGGCGCCGCCCTGGCCGAACACCCGCGGCAGCCGGGTCCGTACTCCCGGCTCGGCGGCCAGCGCCCGCGCCGGGCCGCCGCGGTGCGTCACCCAGTGCGTGGTGCCGCGGACCTCGACCGCGCTGCCGCGGCCGGTGTGGTCGGGGCGCGCGTCGCCCAGGTGGTGCGCGGCGCGTACGGGGTGCGGCCGGAGGTCGGTGCGCTGCCCGCCGAGCACCACCTCCAGCGGGCGCGACGCGGCGTCCGGGTCGGTGCCGGTGTCGAGCGCGTCCACCAGGTACAGCCGGCCGCCCGCCGCGTAGGCGACGCGTACGCCGTCGGTGGCCGCGTGGCGGGCGTAGAAACCGGCGCCCGCGCCGGGCCGTCCGAGCGGGCTGTGCCGCCGCAGGTCGCCGCCGTCGGGCAGGCTGGAGTACAGCGCGCCGGTGCCCTCGTGGTCGGAGAGGAAGGCGATCCGCTCCCCCACCCACATCGGGCACTCGATGTTCCCGGCGAGATCGGCGTGCACTCGCCGGAAACCGCCGTCACCGGCCGGGTCGATCCACAGCTTGCCCGCGGTGCCGCCGCGGTACCGCTTCCAGTACGCGGCCTCGCGGCCCATGGTGACCGACTGGAGCAGCACCGCGCCGTCCGGGCCGTACGCCAGGTCGCCGACCGGGCCGTACGGCAGCGTGCGCGCGGGGCCGCCGTCGAGCGGCACCTCGCGGGCCCAGGTGCGGCGCGAGGACGCCTGGCCGTGGGCGGTCACCGCCACCAGGGCGCCGTCGGGCGTCCAGCCGCGCACAGCGGTGCGGATGTCGCCCCAGTACGTCAGGCGCTGCGACGCCCCGCCCTCCAGCGGCGCCACATGCACCTCCGGAGCGCCGTCCCGGGTGGACGTCCAGGCCACCGACTCGCCGTCGGGCGACACCCGGGGGCGGCCCACCGGCATGTTGTCGGCGCTGACCCGCCATGCCCTGCCGCCGTCCAACGGCGCCACCCACACGTCGTCCTCAGCGGCGAAGGCGATCAACTCCCCGTGCGGGTGGGGGTGTCGCAGATACGAGGGGTGCGCCTGGCGCGAGCGGTCCGTCACTCCGCCACCCTAACCACCACGATCAACTCTTCGCCGAGCAGTTTCCCAGGCCCCGGACGTCCCAGACGGTCTTCTTGCCGACCACCGCGGTGAGATGGCCCTTCACGCACTTCTGGTCCAGCTGCTGGGTCACGCTGCCCTTCACCGTGATCTTCTGCTTGTCGTCGGTCTGGCCGAGGCAGGTGACCTTGTCCTCGGTCTTGCCCGTCGTGGCGCTGCACGACAGCCAGGCCACATGGACCTTGTCGTTCTTGAGCGCTTGCGTCGCCAACTGGTCGGTGGTGGCCGACACCGCGCTCGCTCCGAGACCGTTCGCGGGATCACAGCCCGCGGTCGCCAGCGTGGCGGCCACCGCGATGAGTAACCCGGCTCCCCACTTCAACTTCCTTGCCCGTCCCATCCCTCCACGGTCCGCCTGTCGGCCGCCGCCGTAAATCCCCCCGACGACGGACTTGTCCCTTACGGGATGCGCGGGGGAAGGGGTGACGCTCAGCTCCAGCGGGAGGTACGGCCGAGCAGCAGCGCGCCCGCGGCGACACCCGCGGTGGAGGTGCGCAGCACGGTGGGGCCGAGGCGGTACGGGGGCGCGCCGGCGGCGGCGAAGGCGGCGAGTTCCTCGGGAGCGACGCCGCCTTCGGGGCCGACCACCAGCACCACGGACCCGGAGGCGGGCAGCGGGGCGGCGGCCAGCGCGCTGGAGCCCTCCTCGTGCAGGACGCCCGCGAAGTCGGCCTCGGCGAGCAGCGCCGCCACCTGACGGGTCGTCATCAGCTCGGCCACCGAGGGGAATCGCAGCCGCCGCGCCTGCTTGGCCGCCTCGCGGGCCGTCGCCCGCCACTTGGCCAGCGACTTGGCGCCGCGGTCGCCCCGCCACTGGGTGACGCAGCGGGCCGCCGCCCAGGGCACGACGGCGTCGACGCCGACCTCCGTCATGGTCTCCACCGCCAGCTCGCCGCGGTCGCCCTTGGGCAGCGCCTGGACGACGGTGATCCGCACCCCGGGCTCGGGTTCGGCGCGCACCTCCCGTACGTCCACGTCGAGCACGTCCTTGCCGGAGACGGCGGCGACGACACCGTACGCACCGCGCCCGGTGCCGTCGGTGAGCACGATGTCCTCGCCGGGCTCCAGGCGCCGCACGGAGACCGCGTGGCGGCCCTCGGGTCCGGTGACGGTGATACGGGCCGGATCGCCGTCCAGCGCCTCGGGGGCGACCAGGAACACCGGGGCGGTCACGCGAGCACCTCCCGGGCCGCCTCGATCTCCTCGACGAGCAGTTCGACCAGGCGCCCGGCGGAGACGTCGCGGGCCAGCCGGTGGCCCTGGCCCGCCCACAGCGCCATGCCCTGCGGGTCGCCCGCCGCGGCGGCGGCCTTGCGCAGGGCGGATGTCAGGTGGTGGATCTGCGGGTAGCCGGGCGGGGCGTACGGGCCGTGCTCGCGGACGAAGCGGTTGAGCAGGCCGCGGGCGGGCCGCCCGGAGAAGGCGCGGGTCAGCTCGGTGCGGGCGTAGACGGGGTCGGTGACGGCCCGCTTGTGCAGGGGGCTCGCGCCGGACTCCGGGCAGACCAGGAAGGCGGTGCCGAGTTGGGCCGCGTCGGCCCCGGCGGCCAGCACCGCGGCGATCTGGCCGCCGCGCATCAGCCCGCCGGCGGCGATCACCGGCAGCGTGACCGTCTCGCGTACCTGCGGGATCAGGGCGAGCAGGCCGATGCCCGCGCAGTCCAGCTGCGGGTCGTCGCGGTGCGTGCCCTGGTGGCCGCCGGCCTCCACGCCCTGGACGCACACCGCGTCGGCGCCCGCCCACTGCGCGGCGAGCGCCTCGGACGGCGAGGTGACGGTCACCACGGTGTACGTGCCGGCCTTCGCGAACGCCTCGATCACCGCGCGGTCGGGGCAGCCGAAGGTGAAGCTCACCATCGGCACCGGGTCCTCCAGCAGCAGGGAGATCTTCGCGTCCCAGGCGTCGTCCGTGCCCGCCTCCGGGTCACCCAGCGGCGTCCCGTACCAGGCGGCCTCGCCCGCGAGCTGCTCCGCGTAGACCGCGACCGCCGACGGGTCGGCGGTCGGCGCCTGCGGCACGAACAGGTTCACCCCGAACGGGTGCGAGCTGAGGTGCCGGACCTGCCGGATCTCCTCGTACAGCGCCTCGGGCGTCTTGTACCCCGCGGCCAGGAACCCCAGGCCCCCGGCCGCGCCCACGGCGGACGCCAACTGCGGGTTGGACGCACCACCGGCCATCGGCGCCTGGATGATCGGATACGTCGAGAACGACGACAGGTCGGTCAACGCGGACATGCCGTCATCGTCCCACGCGGCTTCGCCGTCCGGCGCGGCACCCTGACCCCCGCGGCCCCTACCGGCGGTAGCACCAGGCCCCTGCGGCGGGCCCGGCACCGCCGGGACGCGCCGCGGGGGGGCGGGAAGAAAGGGGCCTTGCGGCCCCCTTCCCCTAGCGGCCGTTGAAGGCGTCCTTCAGGCGGGAGAAGAGGCCCTGCTGGCCGGGGGCGAACTGGCCGGTGGGGCGTTCTTCGCCGCGGAGTTTGGCCAGGCGCCGGATGAGGTCTTCCTGGTCGGCGTCGAGCTTGTTGGGGGTGACGACCTCGACGTGGACGACGAGGTCGCCGCGGCCGCCGCCGCGCAGGTGGGTGATGCCGCGCTGGTGCAGCGGGATCGACTGGCCGGACTGGGTGCCGGGCCTGATGTCGATCTCCTCCAGCCCGTCGAGCGTCTCCAGCGGGCACTTGGTGCCCAGCGCTGCCGCCGTCATCGGGATGGTGACCGTGCAGTGCAGGTCGTCGCCGCGCCGCTGGAACGTCGGGTGCGGCACCTCGCGGATCTCCACGTACAGGTCGCCGGCCGGCCCGCCGCCGGGGCCGACCTCGCCCTCGCCCGCGAGCTGGATCCGGGTGCCGTTGTCGACGCCCGCCGGGATCTTGACGGTCAGCGTACGGCGGGACCGCACCCGCCCGTCGCCCGCGCACTCCGGGCACGGGGTCGGCACCACGGTGCCGAAGCCCTGGCACTGCGGGCACGGCCGGGACGTCATGACCTGGCCGAGGAAGGAGCGGGTGACCTGCGAGACCTCGCCGCGGCCGCGGCACATGTCACAGGTCTGCGCCGACGTCCCCGGCGCCGCGCCCTCACCGCTGCACGTGCCGCAGGTGACCGCGGTGTCGACCTGGATGTCCTTGGTCGTGCCGAACGCGGCCTCGTCCAGCTCGATCTCCAGCCGGATCATCGCGTCCTGGCCCCGCCGGGTGCGCGAGCGCGGCCCGCGCTGCTGCGACTGCCCGAAGAAGGCGTCCATGATGTCGCTGAAGTTGCCGAAGCCGGCCCCGAAGCCGCCCGCGCCGCCGCCACCGGCGGCCGACAGCGGATCACCGCCGAGGTCGTAGACCTGCTTCTTCTGCGGGTCGGAGAGCACCTCGTAGGCGGCGTTGATCTCCTTGAACCGCTCCTGCGTCTTCGGGTCCGGATTGACGTCCGGGTGCAGCTCGCGGGCGAGTCGGCGGAAAGCCTTCTTGATCTCGTCCGGGCCTGCGTCGCGGCGCACGCCGAGTACGGCGTAGTAGTCCGTGGCCACTTACGACTCCGCCAGGATCTGTCCGACGTAACGTGCCACTGCGCGTACCGCTCCCATCGTTCCGGGGTAGTCCATGCGGGTCGGTCCGACCACGCCGAGTTTGGCGACTGCCTCGTCGCCCGAACCGTAGCCGACCGCCACCACGGAGGTGGAGTTCAGGCCCTCGTGAAAATTCTCATGGCCGATGCGAACCGTCATCCCCGAGTCCTCGCCGAGCAGCTTGAGCAGCACCATCTGCTCCTCCAGCGCCTCGAGGACGGGCCGGATCGTCAGCGGGAAGTCATGGTTGAACCGGGTCAGGTTCGCCGCGCCGCCGAGCATGATCCGCTCCTCGGTCTCCTCGACCAGCGTCTCCAGCAAGGTGGCCAGCACGATCGAGACCGCGGCGCGGTCGTCGGGGTCGAAGCTCTCCGGCAGGTCCTGCACCAGCGGCGGCACGTCGGCGAAGCGGCGGCCGACGACCCGGCTGTTCAGCCGGGCCCGCAGATCCGCGAGCACCGTCTCGCCGACCGGCACGGGGCAGTCGACCAGCCGCTGCTCCACCCGTCCGGTGTCGGTGATCAGCACCAGCATGATCCGGGCGGGCGCCAGCGCCAGCAGCTCCACGTGCCGCACCGAGGACCGGGTCAGCGACGGGTACTGCACGACCGCGACCTGCCGGGTGAGCTGCGCGAGCAGCCGTACCGTACGGGCCACCACGTCGTCGAGGTCGACCGCGCTGTCCAGGAAGTTCTGGATCGCGCGGCGCTCGGCGGCCGAGAGCGGTTTCACTCCCGCGAGTTTGTCGACGAAGAGCCGGTAGCCCTTGTCGGTGGGGATACGGCCCGCGCTGGTGTGCGGCTGGGCGATGTACCCCTCGTCCTCCAGAACCGCCATGTCGTTGCGGACCGTGGCGGGCGATACGCCCAGCCGGTGCCGCTCGGTCAGCGCCTTGGAGCCGACCGGCTCCTCGGTGCCGACATAGTCCTGGACGATGGCACGCAGCACTTCGAGCCTGCGTTCGCTCAGCATCGCGCACCTCCAGCCGTAGGGCTTCGCCGGTATCCGTCTGCCTGGCACTCCGCCATTTCGAGTGCCAGCTTCCCCGCAGCAAGTGTACGGCGCGGTAGCAAGGGCTCCACAAGGGCACCGCAAGCCGATCGTTAGGCGCGCGATTCGGCGGGCGCGGCGATACGGTCGCCCTCGTGGATTCTGTGGAGAGCACGGGCGAGTCGGTGTGGGAGCAACTGGCTCCCGGCGTCGCTCGGCGAAGACTGCCCTACCTCGATGTGACCATCGGCCTGGTGGTCGGTGAGGTCGGCGTCCTGCTGGTGGACACCGGGTCGACGCTGCGCGAGGGCGCCGAGCTGCGGGAGCAGGTCGAGGCGCTGACCGGCCGTCCCGTCACCCATGTCGTCCTGACGCACGGCCATTTCGACCATGTCTTCGGCACGGCCGCCTTCCCGGGCGCCGAGGTGTACGGGCAGGCGTCGCTCGCGGGCTATCTGCACCGGGAGCGGGACGCGCTGCGCGCGTCGGCCGTCGCGCTGGACACCGACCCGGACGAGGCGGCGGCCGCCGCGGACGCGCTGGTCGTGCCGGGGCACGGCGTGGACGGCGAGTACCCGCTCGACCTCGGCGGCGACCGCCGGGTCCGCCTGGTGCACCCCGGCGCCGGGCACACCGACCACGACCTGGTCGTGGTGGTGCCGGGCGCCACCGCGAGCGACCCGACGGTGGTGTTCTGCGGCGACCTGGTGGAGGAGTCGGGCGAGCCGCAGGCCGGGGACGACGCCGTCCCCGAGCGCTGGCCCGCCACCCTGGACGCGCTGCTCGCCCTGGGCGGCGAGACCGGGCGCTACGTCCCCGGCCACGGCGCGGTGGTCGACGCCCGCTTCCTGCGCGCCCAGCGCGACGCCCTCGCCGCCCGCTTCGACGCCGCTCCCTAGGATTTCCCCCATGCGCAGCAGGAACTACGACGCCGACCTGACCCCGCCCTGGAAGAAGAAGGGCGCCGCCGCGCCCGAGGTGGCCGCGGAGACCGATCTGGTGGTCGAGGAGGCCGCGACGGGGTTCTGCGGGGCCGTCGTGCGGTGCGAGCGGACCGCCGAGGGCTTCACCGTCACTCTGGAGGACAGGTTCGGCAAACACCGGGTCTTCCCGATGACGCCGGGCGGCTTCCTCATCGACGGCGAAACCGTCACCCTGGTGCGGCCCGGGCCGCCGTCCCCCCGCGGCCCGCTGCTGTCGGCCTCCGGCTCCATCGCCGTCACCGGCGCCAAGGCGCGCGTCGCCCGCGCCGGGCGGATCTACGTGGAGGGCCGTCACGACGCCGAGCTCGTGGAGCGGGTCTGGGGCCACGACCTGCGGGTCGAGGGCGTCGTCGTGGAGTATCTGGAGGGCGTCGACGACCTGCCCGCCATCGTGGACACCTTCTCGCCCGGCCCCGACGCCCGGCTCGGCGTCCTCGTCGACCACCTGGTGCCGGGTTCCAAGGAGTCCCGTATCGCCGCCTCCGTCACCGGCTCCGACGTGCTCGTGGTCGGCCACCCGTACATCGACGTCTGGGAGGCCGTGAAGCCCGCCTCCGTCGGCATCCGCGCCTGGCCGCGCGTCCCCAGGGGCCAGGACTGGAAGACGGGCGTCTGCGAGGCTCTCGGCTGGCACATGAGCACCGGCGAGGCGTGGCAGCGCATCCTGGCGTCGGTCCACACCTACAAGGACCTGCAGCCGGAGCTCCTGGGCCGGGTGGAGGAGCTGATCGACTTCGTCACCGCGCCGTAGCGGCCGGGGCGACCGCGGGGAGCGGCAGCCGCCGACGGGGCCGGGCCACGGGCTGGTGGGCGGGTGGGTACGGCCCGCTCAGTCGACCAGGTCGCGCACGACGGCGTCGGCCAGCAGCCGTCCCCGCAGGGTGAGGACGGCGCGGCCGTCCGCGTAAGGGGCGGGCTCCAGGAGCCCGTCCGTTACGGCGCGGGCGGCGGCGGCCGTGCCGTCCGCCGCGAGGAGCGACAGCGGGCAGCCGCCGGACAGGCGCAGTTCCAGCAGGATGCGCTCGACGCGGCGGTCCTCCGCGGTGAGGATCTCCCGGCCCGCCCCCGGGCTGCGGCCCTCGGCCAGTGCCTGGGCGTACGCCCCGGGGTGCTTGACGTTCCACCACCGCACGCCGCCGACGTGGCTGTGGGCGCCGGGGCCCGCGCCCCACCAGTCGGCGCCGGTCCAGTACAGCTCGTTGTGGCGGCAGCGCCCGGCGTCGGTGGTGGCCCAGTTGGAGACCTCGTACCAGTCGAAGCCCGCCGCGGCGAGCCGCTCGTCGGCGATGAGGTAGCGGTCGGCGTGCACGTCGTCGTCGGTCATCGGCACCTCGCCGCGCCGGATCCGCCGGGCGAGCTGCGTGCCCTCCTCGACGATCAGCGCGTAGGCCGACACATGGTCGGGCCCCGCGCCGCTCGCCGCGTCGAGCGAGGCCCGCCAGTCGTCGTCGGACTCGCCGGGGGTCCCGTAGATCAGGTCGAGGTTGACGTGGTCGAACCCGGCCGCGCGGGCCTCGGCGACGCATGCCTCGGGGCGCCCCGGGGTATGGGTGCGGTCCAGCACCTTCAGGACGTGCTGCCGGGCGCTCTGCATGCCGAAGGAAACCCGGTTGAAGCCGCCCGCGCGCAGTTCGGCCAGGTACCGGGGGTCGACGGACTCGGGGTTGGCCTCGGTGGTGACCTCGGCGCCGGGCGCGAGCCCGAACTCCTCGCGGATGGCGGCCAGCGCCCGCCCCAGGTCGGCGGCCGCCAGCAGTGTCGGGGTGCCGCCGCCGACGAAGACCGTCTCGACCTGCCGCGGGTCGTCGCCGAGCACCTTCCTGGCCAGCCGGATCTCGTCGACGAGCACGTCGGCGTAGTTCTCCCGGGAGGCCAGAGCGCCGCCCGAGCCGCGCAGCTCGGTCGCGGTGTAGGTGTTGAAGTCGCAGTAGCCGCAGCGCGTCGCGCAGTACGGCACGTGCAGGTAGAAGCCGAGCGGCCGCCCATCGGCCCCGTCCAGCGCGTGCGCGGGCAGCACCCCGTCCGCGGGCACGGGCTCACCGTCAGGCAGTACAGAAGGCATCCCCCCAGTATCCGTCACCCGGAACCCTCCCCCACCCGCCCCGAAACCGCCTGCCCGGCGGGGCGGCGCGCGCCGGGTGCGCGCATCCGGCAACGGACCCGCCAGCCGACGGGCGGACGACGGGGGCGGGTGGGTGTATCCGTCACCCCAAGCCCTCCCCCGCGCCTGCTCGGCGGGGCGCACCGGGCGGGCGGATCCGGCAAACGGCCCCACCGGGCGCCGGGCGGACGGCGGGGCGGGCGGGGGGTCTGTGGGTGGGTCCGGCGCACGGATCGCTGCCCCGTCCCGCCGTGGGGCGGGCGGGCGTCAGTGGGCCTGGAGGACCAGTAGGGCGAGGTCGTCGTCGGGCGGGGCGACGTCGTAGTCGTGGACGGCGCGGCGGATGCGTTCGGCGACTCCCGCGGCGCCGAGGCCCGTGCAGCCGCCGAGGACGACGGCGAGTCCGTCGTCGTCGTCGAACTGCCGGTGGCCGCGGCGGCGCTCGGTGACGCCGTCGGTGACGCAGAGCAGGGTGTCGCCGGGGGCGAGGTCGAAGGACTCGCTGGCGTACTGCGCGTCGTCGGCGATGCCCAGCAGCATCTGCGGGGAGGCGGCGGGCCGCACCCGCCCGTCGGGGCCGAGGATCAGCGGCAGCGGGTGCCCCGCGGAGGCGAGCGTGCAGCGGGCGCCGTGGCCCGCGGCGTACGGCAGGATCTCGCCGTACAGCAGCGACAGGAAGCGGGCCTGGCCGCCGTCCCAGGCGGCGGTCTCGCCGATCAGCGCGGTGGCGGCCTCGTCGGCGAGGGCCTTGTTGAGGCGGTCGAGGACGTCGTAGACGCCGTAGCCCTCGCGGGCGAGCAGCCGCAGCACGGGGCGGGCGATGCCGGTCAGCGAGGCGGCCTCGGGGCCGCTGCCGCAGACGTCGCCGAGCGCGAAGCACCAGCGGCCGTCCCCGGCGGGGAACAGGTCGTAGAAGTCACCGCCCACCCAGTCACCGGCCATCGGCTCGTAGACGACGGCGTGCTCCACCCCGGGGATGCGTCCGGCGGCGGGCGGCAGCAGGCCGCGCTGCAGCACCGTACTGATCATGGCCTGGCGGGCGTACTGCCGTGCGGTGCCGATCGCGAGCGCGACCCGGCGGGCGAAGTCCTCGACCAGGCCGATCACCTCGTCGGGCAGACCGAGCAGCCCGGTGCGGCCGAGCAGCAGCGCGCCGTGGGCGCGGCCGCCGGTGACCAGCGGCACGGCGAGCGCGCCGCCGTGGTCCCAGGTGTCGTCGGTGACGGGCCAGGGCCACGACTGGGCGCCGGAGAGCAGGGTCTGCGGCGGCGGGGACTTCTCCAGGACGGTGCGCAGGCCGTCGATCCGGTGCTCGGAGCTGTGCCAGACCCGCGACAGCCGGGGCTGGCCGTCGGTCGGGTAGAGCCAGACCGCGCACCAGTCGGCCAGCCGCGGCACCAGGAGCTGGGTGGCCAGCGAGGCGACGTTGTCCTCGTCGAGCTGGCCCGCGAGCAGGTCGGACGCCTCGGCGAGGAAGGACAGCGAGCCGCGGTTGATCCAGTCGGATTCGGCGCGGCGGCCGGTGCCGTTCGGCGGCGCGGGGGCGAGGATCTCGGCGGCCCGCAGGTCCCGGTGGAGCGCCCGCTCGCTCTCGGCGGCGGACAGGGGCGCGGGCCGCTCGTCGTCGGAGCCGGTGAGGTCCAGTCGGCACCAGACGGTCTTGCGGTCGCGCCGGTAGGTGATGCCCCACGCGTCGGAGAGCGCGGCGACGAGTTGCAGGCCGCGGCCGCCCTCCCGGCCGTCGCAGCCCTGGTGGTCGTCGCCGCGCAGCACCCGCGAGGGGTGCTGGTCGGACACCTCGATGACCAGACCGGCGGGCTGCTCGCGCAGGTCGAGGCGGCACAGGACGTCGACGGCGGTGCCCGCGTGGACGACCGCGTTGGTGACGAGTTCGCTGGCCAGCAGGGTGCCGTCGTCGACCAGCCGGTCGGCGAACCCGGCGGGTTCCGGCAGTCCCTGGCTGGTCCAGTCGGCGAGTGTGGCGCGCAGGAAGCGGCGGGCGGCACCGGCGGCGAGCTGGTTGCCCGGCAGGCTGGTCCCTGCCGTGTGCTCGCGGGGCTCCCCCGCTGCGGGGATCCGGCCCGGCGCCGGGCGCGGCGTCTCCGGTCGGGGGCGGGACGGGATGAGCCTCACGGGCGGCTCCTGTGGTTGCGGCGACCCGTCCACCGTCGCACAAGGAAACGTTTCAGGTGCGTACGGTGACCGCGCGTCGCCCGTTCCGGGCCGTGATTGCCGATGTCCGCCCTGCGCCCGGGCCGCGGGGGTTACGCTGCCCCGCCCTGCCCGGCCCCGCTCCGCACGGGCGGCGGTCGGCCGTACGACCGGCCGCCGCCCGTGCCGCGGTGCCGTCAGGCTTCCCGCGACCCCGCGTACATCTCCTCGATCAGCGCGGCGAACTCGCGCTCGACCACCGGCCGCTTGAGCTTGAGGCTGGGGGTGAGGTCGCCGTGCTCCACGTCGAGGTCGCGCGGCAGCAGCCGGAACTGCTTGATCTGCTGCCAGCGCTGCAGCCCTTCGTTGACCCGCTGCACATAGCCGTCGATCATCTCGCGGGCCTGCTCGGTCGCGACGATCTCGGCGTAGCTGCGGCCCTCCAGGCCGTGCTCCTGCGCCCAGGTCAGCAGCGTCGGCTCGTCGAGGGCCAGCAGCGCCGTACAGAAGTTGCGGCCGCCGCCGACGACCAGCACGTTGCTGACGAACGGGCAGACCGCCTTGAACTGGCCCTCGACCTCGGCGGGCGCGATGTACTTGCCGCCGGAGGTCTTGATCAGGTCCTTCTTGCGGTCGGTGATCTTCAGGAAGCCGTCGGGCGACAGCTCGCCGATGTCGCCGGTGTGGAACCAGCCGTCGGGCTCCAGCACCTCGGCGGTCTTCTCGGGCAGGCCGTGGTAGCCCTGCATGATGCCGGGGCCGCGCAGCAGGATCTCGCCGTCGTCCGCGATCCGCACCTCCAGGCCGGGCAGCGCCTTGCCCACGGTGCCGGTGCGGTACGACTCGCCGGGGTTGACGAAGCTGGCGGCGCTGGACTCGGTGAGGCCGTAGCCCTCCAGGATGTGGATGCCGGCGCCGGCGAAGAAGTAGCCGATGTCGGGCGCGAGGGCGGCGGAGCCGGAGACGCAGGCCCGCAGGTTGCCGCCGAACGCCTCGCGGATCTTGGAGTAGACGAGCTTGTCGGCCAGCGCGTGCTTGCTGCGCAAGCCCATCGGCGCGGTCGCCCGGCCGGTCAGGCGCAGGCTGTTCTGGGTGGTCTTGGCGTACTCCCTGGCCACGTCCGCCGCCCAGGAGAAGATCTTGTACTTGGCACCACCGGCGGCGCGGGCCTTGGCCGCCACACCGTTGTAGACCTTCTCGAAGATCCGCGGGACGGCCGCCATGTACGTCGGCTGCACCACCGGCAGGTTCTCGATGATCTTGTCGACCCGGCCGTCGACCGCCGTGACATGGCCCACGGTGATGTGGCCCGCGGTCAGCACCTTGCCGAAGACGTGGGCGAGCGGCAGCCACAGGTACTGCACGTCGTTCTCGTCGAGCAGCCCGACGCCCTCGATGGCGCGTGCCATGTACGCCCAGCAGTCGTGCGGCAGGCGGACGCCCTTGGGGCGGCCGGTGGTGCCGGAGGTGTAGATCAGGGTGGCGAGCTGGTCGCGGGTGATCGCGGCCACCGCGTCGGTGACGGCCGAGGGCTGGCGCTCCAGGTAGGCGGCGCCGCGCTTCTCCAGCTCCTCCAGCGACAGCACCCAGCCGTCGCCCTCGGTGTCGGCGGCGTCGGCGGCCTCCATGACGACGACATGCGCCAGCTCGGGCAGCTCGGCGCGGCGCGCCCGGGCCTTGGCGAGCTGGGCGGCGTTCTCGGCGATCAGCACCCGGCTGCCGGAGTCGGCCAGGATGAACGCGGTCTCGTCGGCGTTGGTGCTGGGGTAGACGGTGGTGGTGGCCGCGCCCGCGCACAGGACGCCCAGGTCGGCCAGGATCCAGTCGACGCTGGTGTTGGAGGCGATCGCCACCCGCTCCTCGGGGCGGATGCCGAGGTCCATCAGCCCGGCGGCGATCGCGTGGACGCGGACCGCGGACTCGCCCCAGGTGAGCGACTTCCAGCCGTCGGGGCCCTCGCCGCTCTCGGCCGGGACCGGGTAGCGGTACGCCTCCGCGTCGGGGGTCGCTGCCACGCGCTCCAGGAAGAGTGTCGCCACGGAGGGCGGCCGATTCTCGATCAACGTCTGTGTGTCGGTCACGACAACCTCCGGGCCCGAGCCTGTTCTTAACTCACCAGTAACCTACGTCGGATCAGGGTAGAGGCCCGACGTCCGGCGCGTAAGAGGGTATGGGCCGCCGGTTGCAACCGTGACCAAGCAGGTAGCTGCCACGTACACGCGTCCTCCACAAGTCCCGCACCTGGCGGAACCCACTGGCGGGCGCGGCTGCGGTACACGTGGTGCGACCTGGGACGGAAGCGGCGTGGCGTGGGACGGACGGGGCCCGCCGCGGGGACGCGAGAGGCCCGTGGCGCCGGTGCGCCACGGGCCGTCGTATCCGCGGAACGTGCTACTTGCGGGCCTTGGAGTCGCCGTCGGAGTCGGTGGACAGCACCGCGATGAATGCCTCCTGCGGCACCTCCACGTTGCCGACCATCTTCATCCGCTTCTTGCCCTCCTTCTGCTTCTCCAGCAGCTTGCGCTTACGGGAGATGTCGCCGCCGTAGCACTTGGCGAGGACGTCCTTGCGGATGGCGCGGACCGTCTCACGGGCGATCACCCGGGCGCCGATGGCGGCCTGGATGGGCACCTCGAAGTTCTGCCGCGGGATCAGCTCGCGCAGCTTGGCGACCAGCCGGACACCGTAGGCGTACGCCTTCTCCTTGTGGGTGATCGCGGAGAACGCGTCCACCTTGTCGCCGTGCAGCAGGATGTCGACCTTGACCAGGTCGGCGCTCTGCTCGCCGGTGGGCTCGTAGTCCAGCGAGGCGTAGCCGCGGGTCTTGGACTTGAGCTGGTCGAAGAAGTCGAAGACGATCTCCGCCAGCGGCAGGGTGTAGCGGATCTCGACCCGGTCCTCGGACAGGTAGTCCATGCCCAGCAGGGAGCCGCGCCGGTTCTGGCAGAGCTCCATGATCGCGCCGATGAACTCGGTGGGCGCCAGGACGGTGGCCCGTACCACCGGCTCGAAGACCTTGTCGATCTTGCCCTCGGGGAACTCGCTCGGGTTGGTCACGATGTGCTCGGAGCGGTCCTCCATCACCACCCGGTAGACCACGTTCGGCGCGGTGGCGATCAGGTCGAGGCCGAACTCGCGCTCCAGCCGCTCGCGGATCACGTCCAGGTGCAGCAGGCCCAGGAAGCCGACGCGGAAGCCGAAGCCGAGCGCGGCCGAGGTCTCCGGCTCGTAGACCAGCGCGGCGTCGTTGAGCTGCAGCTTGTCCAGCGCCTCGCGCAGCTCCGGGTAGTCCGAGCCGTCCAGCGGGTAAAGGCCGGAGAAGACCATCGGCTTGGGGTCCTTGTAGCCGCCCAGCGCCTCGGTCGCGCCCTTGTTCAAGGTGGTGATGGTGTCACCGACCTTGGACTGGCGGACGTCCTTCACACCCGTGATCAGATAGCCGACCTCGCCGACCCCCAGGCCGTCGGCCGGAGTCATCTCGGGCGACGAGACGCCGATCTCCAGCAGCTCGTGCGTGGCCCCGGTGGACATCATCCGGATCCGCTCGCGCTTGTTGAGCTGGCCGTCGATGACCCTGACGTAGGTGACGACGCCGCGGTACGAGTCGTAGACCGAGTCGAAGATCATCGCGCGGGCGGGGGCGTCGGCCACACCGACCGGGGCCGGTACGTCCCTGACCACCCGGTCGAGCAGCGCGTCCACGCCGACGCCGGTCTTGGCCGAGACCCGCAGCACGTCGGAGGGGTCGCAGCCGATGAGGTTGGCCAGCTCCTCGGCGAACTTCTCCGGCTGTGCGGCCGGCAGGTCGATCTTGTTGAGCACGGGGACGATGGTGAGGTCGTTCTCCATCGCCAGGTAGAGGTTGGCGAGGGTCTGCGCCTCGATGCCCTGCGCGGCGTCCACCAGCAGGATCGTGCCCTCGCAGGCGGCCAGCGAACGCGACACCTCATAGGTGAAGTCGACGTGGCCGGGGGTGTCGATCATGTTCAGGATGTGCGTGCTGCCCGCGCCCTCGCCGGTCGTCGGCGCCCAGGGCAGCCGGACGGCCTGCGACTTGATCGTGATGCCCCGCTCCCGCTCGATGTCCATCCGGTCGAGGTACTGGGCACGCATCTGCCGCGAGTCGACGACGCCGGTGAGCTGCAGCATCCGGTCGGCGAGCGTCGACTTGCCGTGGTCGATGTGGGCGATGATGCAGAAGTTACGGAGCAGCGCCGGGTCGGTACGGCTCGGCTCCGGCACGTGGGAAGGGGTCGCGGGCACGCAGGGTCCATTTTCTTGAGACGCTCGGCGCCTCTGCTGGTCGGATCGATACGTAGACGTGGGGTCCATGGTCCCATGACTGGCGGACTCCCACCGGTTTGGGCCGCCACCTGGACGGCTGGTAGCCTGGAGCACTGTGCCTCGTGCCCTCTACCCGAGGCGCAGTGCGCGGTACTCACCCGCACAACCCGCAAGTACCAACGAACCTGAGAAGGCTCTTTCGTGGCGAACATCAAGTCCCAGATCAAGCGGAACAAGACCAACGAGAAGGCGCGCCTGCGCAACAAGGCCGTCAAGTCCGAGCTGAAGACCGCGATCCGTCGCACCCGCGAGGCCGTCGCCGCCGGTGACGCCGAGAAGGCCGCCGAGGCCGCTCGTCTCGCCACCAAGAAGCTCGACAAGGCGGTCAGCAAGGGCGTCATCCACAAGAACCAGGCGGCCAACAAGAAGTCGGCCATCTCTCACTCGGTCTCCGCTCTGCAGGGCTGATCCCCCTGGCGCTGCGTCCGCGCAGCGCACTGCCGGCAACCGGAACCAGCGGCCCCTCTACCGCCCGGACCGGCATTCCGATCACCGCACCGCATTCGGCCGCGTTCGCCACGCGGGTGTGGTGCAACGATTCGCTAACTGCCCGCCCGGGAATCCCGGGCGGGCAGTGTGCTGTTCGCCTATTCTCGCGCCATGTCGACGCCTCCGGACCAGCCGAGCGCCTCCCCGTACCAGAACCCGCCGCCGGCCGGCGGGTACGGTGCGCCCGTGCCCGCACAGCACAATCCGTACGCGCAGCCGGCCCAGCCGAGTGCTTACGGTGCGCAGCCAGCTCCTTACGGTGCGCAGCCCGGTCCCTACGGTCAGGTGGCGCCTTCGGGAGCGGGACGCGGCGGCGGGGCCGGGAAGGCCGTGCTGTGGGCCGTGGTCGGCGCCGTGGTGGCGTCGGGGCTGTGGGGCGGCGGGGTGCTGCTGCTCCACAAGGACGCGGGCAAGGCCGATCTGCGCGGCTACACCTCCAAGAGCGACCTGTGCGCGGCCTCCGACCTGTCCGCCTTCACCAGCCAGTACCCGAAGCCGGACGACTCCCCGACCAAGTACGGCACCAAGGGTGACGCGCTGACCCAGAGCTACTGCTCGGAGAGCCTGAAGAAGGACGGCTCCACCTACTCCGACGCCTATCTCTCCCTCGAACTCGACCTGCACAAGAAGACCGACCCGTCCGCCGAGTTCGCCGATCTCTGGCAGAGCTACAAGTACCGCGGCTCCGACTCCAAGTACCAGGTCAAGCCGGTGACCGGCTTCGGCGACGAGGCCTACCTCGTCACCCAGGACACCGTCACCTCCCTCTCCGACGGCACCCAGTCCGGCGACCGCGAGGTCACCCTCGCCGTCCGCGACGGCTGGGCCACCTTCTCCATGAGCTGGAGCGCCTACGCCAGCTCCCTCAACTCCTCCTCCACCACCACAGTCGCCTCCCTCTCCGACGCCACCACCTGGGTAGAAACGGCCACGAGGGCAACCCTCCCGAAGCTACGGAAGTAGGCCGAGCCCCGAAGGGGCGCGGGGAGTGGCCCCTCCGGGGCGGGGTTCGCGTCCGGCCGCGGACGGAGTGCCCCGAAGGGGCGCGGGGAACTGCGCGAGCAACCCACCACTGCCGGACGATCCGGCGACGACACCAGCGCCCCCTTTGGGGCGGAAGCCCCGGGGCACTCTTCCACCGCCGTCGGAGACAGCCGCTCGGGGCCGTCCCCGAACACCCCGCCGCTGTGGCTGGTCGCGCAGTTCCTCGCGCCCCTTCGGGGCACTTCCGGGGTGGCCCGGGGACGTGTGGGGCGCCGTCAGGCGCGGAGGCGGCTCGCCTGGGCGATGGTGACGACAGCCTTCTCCAGCGCATACGCAGGATCCGCAGCGCCGCCCTTGACGGCGGCATCCGCCTCGGCGACGGCACGCAGGGCGACGGAAACCCCGTCCGCGGTCCACCCACGCATCTGCTGCCGCACTCGATCAATCTTCCACGGCGGCATGCCGAGATCCCGGGCGAGCTGCCCGGGATTGGCTCCGCGCGGGGCGGACGCGAGTTTGCCGATCGCGCGGACCCCGGAGGCCAGCGCGAAGGTGATGCCCGGCAGCGGCTGGCCCACGGACAGCGCCCAGCGCAACCGCTCCAGCGCCTCGGCTGTACGCCCGGTGACCGCGAGGTCGGCGACCTCGAAGCCGGTGGCCTCGGCCCGGCCGGTGTAGTAGCGGGCCACGACGGCCACATCGATGGTGCCCTCGACATCGGCGGTGAGCTGCGCGGCGGCGCTGGCCAACTCCCGCAGGTCGCTGCCGATCGCGTCGACCAGCGCCTGCGTCGCCTCGGGCGTGGCCGAACGCCCGAGAGTACGGAACTCACCGCGTACGAACGCCAGCCGGTCGGCCGGCTTGGTCATCTTCGGGCAGGCCACCTCACGGGCCCCCGCCTTGCGCGCCGCGTCCAGCAGCGGCTTCCCCTTGGCCGCGCCGGCGTGCAGCAGCACCAGGGTGATCTCCTCGACGGGCGCCGCCAGATACGCCTTGACGTCCTTGACGGTGTCCGCCGACAGATCCTGTGCGTTGCGCACCACGACGACCTTGCGCTCGGAGAAGAGCGACGGGCTGGTCAACTCCGCGAGCGTGCCCGGCTGCAGCGCGTCCGGGGTGAGGTCCCGCACATCGGTGTCCGCGTCGGCGGCGCGGGCGGCCGTCACCACCTCGCGCACGGCGCGGTCGAGCAGCAGGTCCTCCTGGCCCACCGCGAGGGTGAGTGGAGCGAGCGGGTCGTCTTGAGCTGTCTTCCTGGCCATCGGGGTCCAGCATCCCACGGGGGTAGGACACCGCCGTCCGCCGCCGTCGGGGACACTGTCTCGGTGAACGACGTACGCCATGTCCTGGTACTGCCCGACCGCGACGCCGCGGAGGAGGTCGCCGAGCTTCTGACCACGCGCTTTGCCCTGCGCGAGGAGCCCCATCTCGTACGGGACGCCCTCGCCGGTGAGGACGACGCCGAGGACGCGCAGTGGCTGGTCGTCGTCGAGGACTCCACCGCCGGGCTGGACCCGGCCGCGCTGGACGCCCTGGCCGCCGAGTTCGAGGGCTGGCTGGAGTAGCCGCCTACACCGTCCGGGACGGCGCCGCCGCTTCCGCGCGCACCGCTGCCGAGTCCGTGGGCTCCGCCTCCTCCGCGGGGAGTTCGCGCAGCCGCGGCACGGGTGAGGGCAGCAGCCACAGCACGCTCAGGACGCCGCCGACGGTGGCGATCCACAGGGTCGGCCGCAGGCCGATCGAGCTGCCCAGGACACCGCCGGTCACGGCGCCGAGCGGGCGCATCCCGTAGTTGACCGTACGGAAGGCGCCGCTGACCCGGGAGCGCAGCGCGTCGGGTATGACGGCGGCCTGCAGCGAGCCGCTGCCGATGTCCAGCAGCATCAACCCGATCCCGGAGACGAACTCGGCGCAGAAGAAGGTCGCGAGCACCAGCGGTGTCGGGCCGCCCGCCAGCGGTATCAGTACCAGCGGGGCCGGGAAGAAGAAGTACCCGAGGGTGACCGCCGGGCCGATCCCGATGGCCCGGATGATCCGGCCGGTGAGCAGGGCGCCGATCAGGCCGCCGACCGCGCCCGCGCCGATCACCAGGCCCAGCGTGCCCGCGTCCAGGCCGAGTTCGTCGACCGCGTAGAGCACCACGAGGGAGTGGAAGACGAAGTTGAAGAAGTTCACCGTCGCCGCTCCGGCGAGCAGGGTGCGCAGGATCCGGGAGCGGCCGATGAAGCGCAGCCCGGCGGTGAGATGGCCCTTGCGCGGTGGCGCGGGTGGCGGTTCCGCGGGCGCGATCCGCGCCAGGAACGCGGCGGAGGCCACGAAGGACACGGCGTCGGCGAGCAGTGCCAACGGCGCGGCCAGCACCTGTACGAGCAGTCCGCCCGCGCTGGGCCCTGCCACGAAGGAGAAGGCCCGGGTGCCGTTGATCAGGGTGTTGCCCTGTACGTACTGGTCGGGGCGGAGCAGCGTCACGAACAGGGTCGCGTTGCAGACGTCGAAGAGCACGCTGAAGACGCCGACGGCGAAGGCGACCGCGTAGAGCTGGCCGAGGGTGAGCGCGTCGAGGGCATAGGCGACGGGCAGCGACGCGATCAGCGCGGCGCGGGCCAGGTCGGCGGTGATCATGACCTGCCTGCGGCGGCCCCGCCGGTCGGCCCAGGCGCCCGCGGGGAGCGAGAAGAGCAGCGCGGGCAGCAGCCCTGCCGTGGAGAGCCAGCCCATCTGGGCGGCGTCGGCGTGCAGCACGAGCACGGCGGCGAGCGGGATGGCCAGGAAGGTGATCTGGTCCCCGAGCAGCGACACGCTCTGGCCGCTCCAGTAGCGGCGGAACGGCCGTTCGTGCAGCAGCGCCGGCACCCGGGCGGCCAGTGCCCGCGTGGCGGTGGCGCTCATGACCGCTCCCCCGGGCCGCGGCGGCTGTCCTCCGGAGCCTCGGGCGCGGCGTAGGCGACTTGCAGATACGACACGCGGCGGGCGTCCTCGGGGCGCAGGGCCGGATCGGCGGTGCGGTCGGTGTACTCGGCGATCAGGGCGTCGAGCCGCTCGCCGAGACCGACCAGCTCCTCCGGCGTGAGGTAGAGGGTCGTGTCGGTGAAGCGCTCGGCCTCCTGCCACTCCCGCGGCAGGGCGCTGCGGGTTTCCAGCGCACGCGTCATGCGGTGCAGGTGGTTCTCCGCGACGGCGGCCGTCAGCGCCTCCGCCGCGGCGGCGACCGCGGGGTCGTCGGAGTAGTTCGGCCAGTCCGTGGACTCGGCGGTGGCCCGCCATGGCTTCTCCCTCCCCGGACCCCCGGGAGCCGCCTCCTCCACCAGGCCGTACTTGGCGAGTATCCGCAGGTGGTACGAGCAGCTCGCGACGGACTCGCCCGTCAGCTCGGCCGCGCGGGTGGCGGTGAAGGGGCCCTCGCGGCGGAGCAGGCCGACCAGGGTCATCCGGGTCGGATGGGCGTACGCCCGCAGGGCGCGCGGGTCGGTGAGGTGTACCTGGTGGTCCCTGGGCTTGTCCGGCATACATATCAAGCTAACTTTCTAAAGGAGTCTTTACAAGGGTTTCTTTACAAGCCTTTCTTTATACGTCCGCCCACGGTGGTGCCCAGCTCCTCCGGGGTGTCCCCGGTCACCGCGATCGGGCCGTCGGTGTCGGTCCGCAGCACGGTGGCGCCCAGTGCCCGCAGCGCCGCGACCGTACGGGCCGCCGGGTGGCCGTACGGATTGCCCGCGCCCACCGAGATCAGCGCCAGCCGCGGCCGCACCCGGGCGAACAGCTCCGGGTCCTGGAACGCCGAGCCGTGGTGGGCCACCTTCAGCACATCCACCCGGGGCAGGGCGGGCAGCCGGGCCAGCAACTCCTGCTGCGCGGGCGGCTCCAGATCCCCCATCAGCAGCAGCGTCAGCCCGCCGGTGCGCACCAGCAGCGCCACGCTCGCGTCATTCGGCCCGTCGTCGGGCAGCTCCGCGGCGGCCGGCGGCGGCCACAGCACCTGCCACTCCAGCGGGCCGAGGCGGCGCCGCTCCCCCGCCGCCGCGCGGACCTCGGGCACCCCGGCGGCGGCCGCCTCCCGGCGCACGCCCGCGGCCTGTTCCGGCGGCGCGTCCAGCACCGTGGTCTCGATCGCGCCCACCGCGCGGCCCCGCAGCACTCCCGGCAGGCCGTCGACGTGGTCTGCGTGGAAGTGCGTCAGGATCAGCAGCGGGACGGCGGTGACGCGCAGGTCGCGCAGGCAGCGGTCGACCAGTGCGGGTTCGGGTCCCGCGTCCACCACGACGGCCGCGCCCGGCCCGGCCCACAGCGCCAGCGCGTCGCCCTGCCCGACGTCGCACATCGCGAACCGCCAGTGGTCCGGCGGCCAGCCCGCCACGAACCGGGGCAGCGGCACCGGTCTCACCAGCGCGAGCAGCAGAAGAAGCGCGCAGGCCGCGCAGAGCCACGGCTTGCGCAGCAGCCAGCGGGCACAGGCCGCCACGGCCGCGGTGAGCACCGCGAGCAGCGCCGCGCCCTGCCAACTGTCCGGCCAGGCGATCCCGGCGCCCGGGAGTGCGGCGCCGCGGCGGGCCACGGCGGCGATCCATTCCGTCGGCAGCGCCGCCGCCCAGGCCAGGGCGTGGGCCGCGGGCATCGCGACGGGCGCCGCGGCCAGTGCGGCGAACCCGAGGATCGTGGCCACCCCCACCGCCGGTTCCGCCAGCAGATTGCACGGCACCGCGACCAGGCTCAGCCGGGCCGACAGCAGCACGATCACCGGCCCGCAGAGCGCCTGTGCGGCCGCTGCCGCCGCCAGGGCCTCCGCCAGCCGCGGTGGCAGCCCCTTGGCCCGCAGCGCCGCGCTCCACCGCGGCGCCAGGGTCAGCAGGGCGCCGGTGGCGAGGACCGACAGCACGAAGCCGTAGGAACGGGCGAGTTCGGGCTCGTACAGCACCAGCAGCACGACGGCGCCCGCGAGCGCCGGGAGCAGGGAGCGGCGGCGGCCCGTGCCGATGGCCAGCAGCGTGATCAGGCCGCACGCGGCGGCGCGCAGCACGCTCGCCCCGGGGCGGCACACCAGCACGAAGGCCAGCGTGAGCCCCGCGCCCAGCAGCGCCGTCCACCGCAGCGGCAGCCCCAACGCGGCCGCCACCCCGCGGCGTTCCGATCTGATCGCCAGGCCCGGCGGTCCGATCAGCAGGATCAGCACCAGCGTGAGGTTGGCTCCCGAGACGGCCGTGAGATGGGTGAGGTCGCAGGCCCGGAAAGCGTCCTTCAGCTCCGGGGTCAGCGCTGACGTGTCGCCCACGACCAGGCCGGGCAGCAGCGCTCGGGCATCGGCGGGCAGTGACCGCACGGCCGTGCGCAGGCCCGCGCGCAGCCCGGCGGCGAAGCGTTGCGGACCGCTGGGCGGGCCGATCACGCGGGGTGGGCCGTGGGCGCTGAGCACCGCGGCGACGTCGTCGCCGGGGCGGTCCGGCGGCGCGAAGCGGGCGGTGACGGCGATGCGCGTCGACGGGAGCAGTCGCAGCCAGGGCCGCACATCGCCCTCCGCCATCAGCACCACCGGGGTGCGGATCCGGGTCTCGTTGCGTCCCGGCTCCTCTGTCACGTTCAGCGCCACGCCTTTGACCACCGCGGTCCGCGGTGCGCGCGCCGCCCCACGCACCCGGGGCTCCGCCTCGACCGGGTCCGCCGTCACCCGCAGCTCCACCTCGGCCACCGCCCGCCGCCTGGCCAGCTCCGGCACCGGCCCGCGGTACAGGTCCGCCTCCCCCATCACGGCCACCGCGGCCCCGACCGCCCCGCACAGCAGCGCCGCCGCCACAGCCAGCGCCAGCCCAGCCCTCCCCCACGCCACCAGGACCACCACCGCCCCGACCACCGCCACCCCGGCACACCCGACCGCCACACCCGCCGACACCCCGGGCACCAACGCCGCCCCCGCCCACACCGCCAACGCGGGCCCCACCAACCGCAGATCCGCCGGCCCCTCCACCCGCGGATTCGCCGCCCCCAACCGCGACCGGGCCGCCGCGTGCACCGCCGCCCGGCCCTGTTCTTCCCCATGCGGCACCGGGGAAGGCGGCGGGGGCGGCGAGAGGCGAGGCGGCACCTCGGCACGGGTCGGCACCCCTCGGGCCACGTCGACCGCGCCGCTCCCGTCACCCGCGGAGGACCCCTCCGCCGCGGCTGACCGCAGGTCGCCAGGGCGGGTCATGGCTGGACCAGGGGTTGGAGGGTGGTGAATTTGCGGTCGCCGATGCCGGGGACTTGGCGGAGTTGCTGGGTGGAGGTGAAGGTGCCGTGTTGGGTGCGGAAGTCGAGGATGTGCTGGGCGAGGACGGGGCCGACGCCGGGGAGGGCGTCGAGTTGGGGGGCGGTGGCGGAGTTGAGGCTGAGGGGGGTGCCGGGGGCTGGGGAGGGTGGGGCGGGGGCGCCGAGGGGTGGGGGGACGCCGACGAGGAGTTGTTCGCCGTCGGCGAGGGGGCGGGCGAGGTTGAGGGAGGTGGTGTCCGTGCCCGGGAGGGTGCCGCCCGCCGCGGCGAGGGCGTCCGCGACCCGGGCGCCCGCGGGCAGCCTGCGGAGGCCCGGCCGGGCGACCTTGCCCGTGATGTCGACGGTCAGCCGTGGTTTCGCCGTGGCTGTGGCCGTCGCCTGACCTCGCACCGCCCCGAACAGCGACGGTCCGGCCAGCGGCGGCGGCACCTGGACCGTTCGGGGTCGCCCCGCCAGGAAGTGGTGCAGGGCCAGCACGCCCGCGATCACCAGGACCGCCGCCAGCGCGGCCACCGTCTTGAACTCCAGGCCGCAGCGGACGAACAGCCAGGTCCGTAAGCGCCTGATGCGCCCGACGTCCGGACGGGCGTCCGGAACCGGCCCCGGGTGGGCGTCAGGGACCGATTCCGGGCGCGGCGGTCGCGTTCCGCCGAAGAGTGCCGCCGCGCGCTCGCGGATCTCGTCCGGGTCCGGGGGCGTCTTGCGCTGCGGGTGGACGACGGTGCGGAGGGAGTCCAAGGAGTTCATGGACCCGATGCTGGACCGGATCGCCCGGCAAAGATGATCTTGGTCGGATTCTGTGGACTACTCGCCGGTTGTGGACAACTCGGCCACCCGGCAGGGTGAATGGACAGGCGTTCGCCGGGCCTCAGTGCGGTGAGAGGACGACGCCGAGCAGTCCGGGACCGGCGTGGGCGCCGATCACCGCGCCCACCTCGCTGACGACGAGTTCGTCGAGGCCGGGTACGCGCTCGCGCAGCCGCTCGGCGAGGGCGCTCGCCCGGTCGGCGGCGGCGAGGTGGTGGACGGCGAGGGCGACGCGGCGGGTGCCCGCCTGCTCCACGACGATCTCCTCCAGGCGGGAGATCGCTTTGGAGGACGTACGCACCTTCTCCAGCAGCTCGATCCGGCCGTCGGCGAGCCGCAGCAGCGGTTTGACGGCGAGCGCGGAGCCGAAGAGGGCCTGGGCGGTGCCGATCCGGCCGCCGCGGCGGAGGTAGTCGAGGGTGTCGACGTAGAAGTACGCGGAGGTGTCCGCGGCGCGCTTCTCGGCGGCGGCGACGACGTCGTCCGGGGTGCCGCCCGCCTCCGCGGTCTCGGCCGCCGCGAGGACGGTGAAGCCGAGGGCCATCGCGACCATTCCGGTGTCGACGACGCGTACCGGCACCGGTGCGTCCTTCGCGGCGAGCAGCGCCGCGTCATAGGTGCCGGAGAACTCAGCGGACAGGTGCAGCGAGACGATGGATTCGGCGCCCGCGTCCGCTGCCGCCTCGTAGGCCGTGGCGAATTCGGCGGGTGAGGGGCGGGAGGTCGTCACCGGGTGGCGCCGTTGGAGGGCGCGGGCGACGGCCGGGGCGGAGACTTCGGTGCCCTCCTCGAGCGATTCGTCGCCGATCACCACGGTGAGGGGCACTACGGCGATGTTGTGCCGGATGAGTGCGGCCCGGCCCAGGTAGGCCGTGGAATCCGTGACGATGGTGACATGCGGGGGCATGACGGGGAGGTTACCCGGGGGCAAGGCGGGGCGGTAATCAGGGCCCTCATTGCCGGGCCGGGCTAGTCCTCAAACGCCGGACGGGCTTGAATTTGATCACCCGGGGGAAATCGCGCACCCGGGCGAGATCGCGCGCCCCGGCAAGGACCCCCGTCCCCTACTCGCCCGAAGGGCTCAGCTTCGGGGTCGCTGGAGGTGCTACCGGAGGGGAATCGGGGGTCCAGTGGCGGAGGGCGCTGGATTCGATGTCGATTTGGTGGCTGAGGTGGGCGAGGTCGTCGTCGGCGAAGCGGCGGGCGCGGTCCTGGGCGGCCCAGCGGAGGGAGTCGGCGGAGTGGGTGATGCGGTGGGTGCGCTCGGTGAGGTGGGGGAGGCGCTGGGCAATGCGGGTTCTGTCGGGTTCGCGTTCGAGCATTTTGAGTTCGCCGTCGAGAAGGCGGGCGTGGTCGTTGAGGCGGGCGAGGAGGGCGGCGGCCTCGGAGAGGGAGGGGTCGTCGGCGCGGCCGTCGTCGAGGGCGCGGAAGGTGCTGTCGATGGAGGTGCGCAGGTCGAGCCGGAGTTGGGCCAGCTCGCCCGCGGGGCCCGGCAGGGTGTAGCGCCGGGCTTTGAGCTGGGTGTCCTCGACGACGCGGCGGGCCTGGACCTTGCCTCGCGCCACGCCGCGGCGGACGGCGCGCACGGTGCGTACCGAGACCACCACGCCCAGGGTGACGAAGGAGAGGAAGAGCAGCAGGAGGACCAAGGCGGCGATGTCCACGGGCGGTCTCCTCCGGGTCGGCGGCACAGACGGCGGAAGCTTCCGACGGCTCCCCCTCCACCGTAACCAACAGGGGCGGGCTGGGGGATCCGGAAAATCACCTAGCCCGCCCCTAGGGGAGACCTGCGCGTCCCGTGGACGCGGCGCCTCACACCACGATGTTGACCAGCTTCGGCGCCCTGACGATCACCTTGCGGACGGTGGCGCCGTCCAGTGCGGCGGTGACGGCCGGGTCGGCCAGGGCCAGGGCCTCCAGGTCGGCGTCGGAGATGGTCGGCGGCACGTCCAGGCGGGCCTTGACCTTGCCCTTGATCTGGACGACGCAGATCACGGCCTCGTCCTGCACCAGGGCGGGGTCGGCGACCGGGAAGGGCTCGTGGACCAGGGAGCCGGTGTGGCCCAGCCGGTGCCACAGTTCCTCGGCGACGTGCGGGGCCAGCGGCGCGACCAGCAGCACCAGGGGCTCGGCGACGGTGCGCGGCAGGGCGCCGCCCGCCTTGGTCAGGTGGTTGTTCAGCTCGGTGATCTTGGCGATGGCGGTGTTGAAGCGCAGGCCCGCCATGTCGCCGCTGACGCCGTCGATCGCCTTGTGCAGCGCGCGCAGCGTCGCCTCGTCGGGCTCGGCGTCGGTGACGGTGACCGCACCGGTCGCCTCGTCGACGATGTTGCGCCACAGCCGCTGCAGCAGCCGGTACTGGCCGACGACGGCGCGGGTGTCCCACGGCCGGGAGACGTCCAGCGGGCCCATCGCCATCTCGTACAGGCGCAGGGTGTCCGCGCCGTACTCGGCGCAGATCTCGTCCGGGGTGACGGCGTTCTTCAGGGACTTGCCCATCTTGCCCAGCAGCCGCGACACCTTCTCGCCGCCGTAGTAATAGGCGCCGTCCCGTTCCTCGACCTCGGCGGCGGGTACGGCGATGCCGCGGGCGTCACGGTAGACGAACGCCTGGATCATGCCCTGGTTGAACAGCCGGTGGAACGGCTCGAAGGACGCGATGTGACCCAGGTCGTGCAGCACCTTGTGCCAGAAACGGGCGTACAGCAGGTGCAGCACCGCGTGCTCGGCGCCGCCGACGTACAGGTCGACACCGCCCGCGGGCTGGCCCTCGCGCGGGCCCATCCAGTACTGCTCGATGGCCGGGTCGACCAGCCGCTCGCTGTTGTGCGGGTCCAGGTAGCGCAGTTCGTACCAGCAGGAACCCGCCCAGTTGGGCATGGTGTTGGTCTCGCGCCGGTAGGTGCGCGGTCCGTCGCCCAGGTCCAGCTCGACGGTCACCCAGTCGGCGTTGCGGGACAGCGGCGTCTCCGGGGAGGTGTCCGCGTCGTCGGGGGCGAAGGTACGGGGGCTGTAGTCGTCGACCTCGGGCAGCTCGACGGGCAGCATCGAGTCGGGCAGCGCGTGCACCACGCCGTCCTCGTCGTAGACGATCGGGAAGGGCTCGCCCCAGTAGCGCTGGCGGCTGAACAGCCAGTCGCGCAGCCGGTAGTTGACGGTGCCCTCGCCGATGCCGCGCTCGCTCAGCCAGTCGGTGATGACGGCCTTGGCCTCGACGACGCCCAGCCCGTCCAGGGTGATGTCGGCGTGCGCGGAGTTGACCAGCGTGGCGTCGTACGAGACGAAGGCGTCGTCCCACTCGGCGGGGTCGGTGCCGCGGCCGTCGGTGGGCTGCACGACGCAGCGGATCGGCAGCTCGAAGGCGCGGGCGAAGGCGAAGTCGCGGGAGTCGTGCGCGGGCACGGCCATGATCGCGCCGGTGCCGTATCCCATCAGGACGTAGTCGGCGATGAACACCGGCACGTTTTCGCCGCTGACCGGGTTTACGGCGTAGGCGCCGGTGAAGACGCCGGTTTTCTCCTTGGCGTCGGCCTGCCGCTCCACGTCGGACTTGGACGCGGCGAACTTGCGGTACGCGGCGACGGCCTCGGCGGGGGTGGCGTGGCCGCCGGTCCACACCTGGTGGGTGCCCTCGGGCCAGGCCGCGGGCACGATCGGGTCGACCAGGTCGTGCTCGGGAGCCAGCACCATATAGGTGGCGCCGAACAGCGTGTCCTGGCGCGTGGTGAAGACGGTCACGGCGTGCTCGGCGCCCGCACCCGACGCGTCGTGCACCGCGAAGTCCACCCGGGCGCCTTCGCTGCGCCCGATCCAGTTGCGCTGCTGCAGCTTGATCGCCTCGGGCCAGTCCAGCGCGTCCAGGTCGTCCAGCAGCCGGTCGGCGTAGGCGGTGATGCGCATGTTCCACTGGCGCAGCTTGGCCTTGAAGACGGGGAAGTTGCCGCGCTCGGAGCGGCCCTCGGCGGTGACCTCCTCGTTGGCCAGCACGGTGCCCAGGCCCGGGCACCAGTTGACCGGCGCGTCGGAGGTGTACGCCAGCCGGTACTCGCCCAGGACGTCGGCGCGCTCGGCGGGGCTCAGCTCGTCCCAGGGGCGGCCGTCAGGCGTCGGCCGGTCACCGGCGGCGAAGCGGGCCTCCAGCTCGGCGATGGGACGGGCGCAGGCGGCCTCCTGGTCGTACCAGGAGTTGAAGATCTGCAGGAAGATCCACTGGGTCCAGCGGTAGTACTCCGGGTCGATCGTGGCGAAGGAGCGCCGCTTGTCGTGGCCCAGGCCCAGCCGGCGCAGCTGCGCCTTCATGTTCTCCATGGCCGCCTCGGTGGACACCCGGGGGTGGGTGCCGGTGGCGACCGCGTGCTGCTCCGCGGGCAGACCGAAGGCGTCGAAGCCCAGGGTGTGCAGCACGTTGTGGCCGTTCATCCGCTCGAAGCGGGCGTAGACGTCGGTGGCGATGTAGCCCAGCGGGTGGCCGACGTGCAGTCCCGCACCCGAGGGGTACGGGAACATGTCCATGATGAACTTCTTGGGGCGGGCGGCCAGCTCCGGGTCGCCGGCCAGGTCACCGCTCGGGTTGGGCGCGGCGAAGGTGCCCTGGGCGTCCCAGAAGTCCTGCCAGCGGGCCTCGATGTCCGCGGCCAGCTCGGCGGTGTAGCGGTGGGGCGCAGCCGTCTCGGCGGCCGGGGTGATCTCGCTCATCGTCCTCGGTACTCCATCGATGTCGTGACGGCTGCGGCCCGGAAGCCTGCTGCCCTCTGCCTGCGGAAACAAAAAAGCCCCTCGCGCAGGAGGGGTGCCGCACTGACGTCCTTCGTGGTCAGCGCGGCTCGCTAAGCAGGAGGCTCACAGCTCGCATGGCATCAGGTTACCGCAGCGGGGACGGGGCCCGCACCGAGGATCGCTCCCCGGTACGGGCCCCGCCGTACCGCTGTGCCTACTGTTTCCGCGGCTACTACCGCGGCTGCTTCCGCACCGGCGACAAGCGCTAGTGGCGGTGCTTCGGCGGCAGGTACGAGGTCACGTAGTCGGTACCGGGGGTACCGACGCCGGTGACGTCGTCGTAGCCGACCGTGGCGTGCAGCGACGCGTCCTTGCCGAGGCTGCGCAGGGACGTGATGGTGCCGTCCGTGGCGTCGAAGGCGTTCTTGAAGTCGACGCGCACGACCGCGAGGTCACGGCCCGCACCCAGCGGGTTGTCCGTCACGTCGTGGTACGCGGACGTGCCGTACTTGCTGTAGATCAGCGGGTTGGCGAAGCCGATCGCGATGCCCTTGCGGGCCTGCTGCGACAGCGCCTGGACACCGGCGATCACCGGCGCGGCGAGCGAGGTGCCGCCGATCCGGTACTCGCTGTACTGCAGCGACCCGTCGGGGAACGTCTGGGTCTGGCCCACCAGGAAGCCGGTGTTCGGGTCGGCGACCGCGGCGATGTCAGGCTCGACACGCTGCTTGGTGGTGCCGCCGTTGGCCAGCGCCAGCGAGTCCGGCACGATGCCGCGCTGGTAGAACGGCTGGTCGTACAGCTTGCTGGTGCCGCCGCCGGCGCCCGAGGTGAACGGGCCGGGGAACCCGGTCCAGGTCTTGCCGTCCTCGGAGAGGACGGCCTTCTCGGTGCCCCAGCCGGTCTCCCACTTGTACTTGTCGTGCTTGCCGACCGCCAGCGAGGTACCGCCGACGGAGGTCGCCCACGGGGAGTTTCCGGGGGTGTCGGCCTGCTTCGTACCGGAGGTCGCGACGTTGTCGCCGTTGTCACCGGAGGAGAAGTAGAAGCCGATGCCCTCGACAGCACCCTGCTGGAAGACCTGGTCGTAGGCCGCGGCCACGTCCGGGGTCTCGTTGGCCTCGATGTCGCCCCACGAGTTGGAGACGATGTCGGCCAGGTGACCGTCGACGACCTTGTTCAGGGAGTCGAGCAGGTCGTTGTCGAAGCAGGACGCGCCACCGACGTACGTGATGTTCGCGTCCGGCGCGACCGCGTGCACGGCCTCGACGTCGAGCGTCTCCTCGCCGTACCAGCCGGCGGCACCGCACTCTTCGGTGTTGGTGAATTCGCTCGGCAGGACCTGGGAGAACTGGCCCTTCTTGTACGGCTTGTCACCGTTCGCCTTGGCGTACTGCGCCGCGTCCTGGGCGATGTACGGGGAGGCGTACGCGTCGGTGATCGCCACCGTCACGCCCTTGCCGGTGTACTTGCCCGCACCGTAGGCGGCACGGAGCTGCTGACCGGTGTAGCCCTTGATCGCGTAGGGCGCCTTGACGCCGTACGCGTTCGGCAGGCTGTGGTTGGTCTTCGAGCCGAAGTACGTGGAGAACGGCCCGGCGTTCTTGAAGACCGCGTCCGGCGGCGGCAGGGTGTCGTCGTGGCTGGACTTCTTGGGAGCGTTGTCCAGGCCGGTGACGGTGAGCACCGCACCCTTGAGCGAGGCGGGCGCGGACGCCGTGCTCGCCGGGGCGTGGTAGGTCTTGCCGCCCTTGGTGTAGTTGTGCAGCTGGACGCCGAACGCCTTCTCCGCGGCGGCCACGTCACCGGTGACGGTGACGTAGTGCTGGGAGGTGCCGGTCACCTTCAGGCCCGCGGACTTCAGCCAGTTGGTGACCTCGGCTATCTGGGCCTTGGTCGCGCCGAAGCGGGACTTGGCCTGGGCCGCGGTCAGGTAGTGGCCGTAGCTCGCCGAGTTCGGGTTGGAGACAGACGCCGCGTAGGCCGCGAGGCCCTTGGCGTCCTTTCCGGCGAGGTACACACGCACGGACACCTTGCTCGAGTCCGCGGTCGCGCCCTTGTCCGCCTGGGCGGTGGCCCACAGCGGCTTCGTGCCGGACAGAAGCTGACGTCCGCTCGGCTGGTCGGCCGTGGCGGACTGGGTGCCAAGCGCGAGCGCGCCGGCGACCAGGGGCAGCGCTGCGGCAGCCACCAGTCCCGCGCGCGTTCTTTTGCGCTCAAATCTCATGAAACCCCCACATGCGAAGCGAGTTGTCGCGAAGTGCGGTGTCGCCGGTATCCGTACGGCTAGCACCGCAGAGCGACACTCTTTCGCTGATCAGTTCATGCCAGGGACATGGTTTCACCAAGAGCAGGTCAAGGAACCGTGTGAGGCGTGCGTTTCCCGGAACGATGCAGGCGCTCGCCGGGGTGTCAACTCCCCCGCGCGATCGGCCCTTTGGCGTCGCCGCCGGACGACCGGCCACGGCCGTCACCGGAAGGGTTTCCTCCGGTAACCGGCGAACGCGTAGACGGTAGCAGCGAGATGGCGGTCCGCACCCTGGTAATGCGGACGGTGGCGCGGTTACGTCAGACCCGCCGCCGGACCCGCCGACTCCCCCTGGTAGAGCGCCGCCATCGCCGCCGCGGTGGCCGCCAACTCGGCCCGCAGTTCCGGCGGTCCGACCACCTCGGCGTCCGCGCCGAGCGGGAGCAGCAGTGCGGCGGCCTGCCGCGTGGACTCCACGGGCAGATCGGCCGACACCCACCCATCGGGCCCAGGAACGGCATCCGCGACACTCCTGGCGAAAGCCGCACCCAGGACATCGGGCAGCCGCTCCACCGCCCGTGGCGAGAACCGCACTTCGGCCGAGAGCCGGATCCGCCGCTCGTCGTACGACGACAGATACGCCTCCCAGTGCGCGGCCAGGTCGAAGTCCTGGGGCCGCTCGAACACCTCGTCGAGCACGGCGAGATCGAGGATCTGCGCCACCCGGTAGGTGCGCAGCCGGGCCGGATCGCCGTCGGCCGCGGCCACCATGTACCAAAGGCCCGCTTTGAGCACGACGCCGTACGGGTCGAGCGTCCGCGTCACCTCTTTGGGCGCGGCCCAGCGCCGGTAGCGCACCTGCACCCGCCGGCTGTCCCACACCGCGCCGGCCACCGCCGTCAGATACGGCGTCTCGTCCGCGTCCCGGTACCAGCCCGTCGGGTCGAGGTGGAACGCGTGCCGCACCCGGTCGGCCCGCTCCCGCAGCCCCTCGGGCAGCGCGGCCGACAGCTTCAGCTGCGCCGCCGTCAGCACCGCGCCGAGCCCCAGGTCCGCCGCGGGCCCCGGCAGCCCGGCCAGGAACAGCGAGTCCGCCTCGTCCCCCGTCAGCCCGGTCAGCCGCGTCCGGTACCCGTCGAGCAGCCGGTATCCCCCGTCGTGCCCCGCGTCCCCGTACAGCGGCACCCCCGCCGCGTGCAGCGCCTCCACATCCCGGTACACCGTACGGACCGAGACCTCCAGCTCGTCCGCGAGCTGCTGAGCCGTCATCCGCCCCCGGGCCTGGAGCAGCAGCAGGACGGACAGAAGTCGACTCGCACGCATGCCCCCGATTGTGCCCGCGCCCCCGCCCACCCCTGCGTCCACCCCGGAAGACCCCACGGGGGTGCGGGTGGCGAAGCCCCCGCCAACGCGAGGGCGGAGCCCGAGCAGAAACGACGAAGGCGAGACGGTCCGCGCGTTTCGCGGACACACCTCGCCTATCGCCTTCGTGGAGCTACGGGGAATTGAACCCCGGACCTCTTGCATGCCATGCAAGCGCTCTACCAACTGAGCTACAGCCCCGCGTGCCGGTCGGGCTCTGCGGCCCGGCGACTCGGCACACATTACACGGGTTCCGGGGCCGTCCGCCAACCCGATTACGGGCGGGCGGGCGGCTGTGACCTCGGGATTCCGGGGCGCGGGCGACGGGTCCCCACGGGCCGTCGCAGAGTTCACGCGGCCTCAACAATCCGGGGGCCGTCACGGGGTTACGGTGGCTCCCGGCTGCCTGCCCGACGTGCCGGATCACGAGCCTGGAGACCGCCTTGACCACCGCGTTCGACCCGATCGACCTGTCCGGCGTCCGGCTGGCCAACCGGATCGTCATGGCTCCGATGACCCGGAGCCGGGCGTACGGCCCGGGCGCGAGCCCCACCGACGCGGCCGTCACGTACTACGCGCAGCGCGCGTCGGCCGGACTGATCATCACCGAGGGGACCCAGCCCTCGCCGGTCGGCCAGGGCTACCCGGACACCCCCGGGCTGCACAGCGGCGAGCAGGTCGCGGCCTGGCGGCGGGTGACGGACGCGGTGCACGCGGCCGGGGGCCGGATCTTCGCGCAGCTGATGCACACCGGCCGGATCGGTCACCCGTCGCTGCTGCCGGACGGTCTGGTGCCGGTCGGCGCCTCACCGGTGGCGGCCCGGGGCACGGTCTACACGCGGGAGGGGCCGCGGGAGTTCGTCGTCCCGGAGGCGCTGACCGAGGAGGGCATACGCCGGACCGTCGAGGACCACGTCACCGCCGCCCGCAACGCGATCGCCGCGGGGTTCGACGGCGTCGAGGTGCACGCGGCGAACGGCTACCTCGCGCACCAGTTCCTCGCGCCCAACGCGAACGTCCGCACCGATGCGTGGGGCGGGTCGGACGAGGCCAGGACGCGCTTCGCCGTCGCCCTCGTCAGCGCCGTCGCCGACGCGATCGGCGCGCACCGCACCGGGCTGCGGATCTCCCCCGGCAACCCCCTCGGCGACCTGAGCGAGCCCGAGCCGGAGGCGACGTATCTGGCGCTGCTCCGGGCGCTGGAGCCGGTGGCGCCCGCCTATCTGCACATGGTGGAGACCGGCGACCGGGCGCTCACCCTGGAGCTGCGCAAGCACTTCTCCGGCACCTTCGTGCTCAACGCCCGTACCGAGGAACGCCCTTCGGGCCCCGAGGAGCTGGCCCTGATCGAGGACGGCACCGCGGACATGGTCTCCTACGGCCGCCTCTTCCTGGCCAACCCCGACCTGCCGCGCAGGCTGCGCGCGGGTGGCCCGTTCAACACCCCTGACCGGGCCACCTTCTACGGCGGCGGCGAGCGCGGCTACACCGACTACCCGGCGCTCGACGCCTAGCGGACGCGCCCTGGCCGCCCCGGCCTCACTAGCCGCCCCAGCCGCCCTAGCGGCGTGCCGTGCGGCGCCGCCCGCTGAACGCGACCACCGCGGCCACCGCGCAGACCGCCGTCAGGGCGACGGAGGTCACCGCGTAGGCGTGGGCCGAGGGGTGGCCGCCCGGCAGGGCCAGGCGGTTGAGGAAGAGCGTGCCCAGGGTGGCGACGCCCAGGAGCTGGCCGAGTTGGGTGACGGTGGCCAGCAGGCCGCTGGCGTCGGCGGCGTCCCGCGGGGCCACGTCGGCCAGCGCCAGGGTGAAGGTGGGGCTGAACGCGAGGCCGAGGCCCGCACCCAGGGTCAGCAGCGTGATGTACAGGGCGGCGCCGCCGTGCCCGCCGTCGCGCAGTGCCAGCCCGAGGCCCGCGAAGGAGAGCGCGGACAGCACCAGTCCGGCCGGGGCCAGCCGCGGCCGCCAGGACTCCGGCAGCCGCCGCCAGGTGAGGCCGACCGTACCGAAGGTGACCGCGCAGGTGGCGAAGGTCAGCCCCGTACGCAGCGCGCTGAAGCCCAGGCCCGACTGGAGGTGCAGGGCGATGGAGAACAGGAAACCGGCGTTGACGGCCATCGTCAGCACGATCACCGTGACCGCCCGCAGCATGCCCGGCGCCAGCAGTACCCGGGTGGACACCAGCGGGGCGCCGCCGCGCCGCGCGAGCCGCGACTCCAGCGCCATGAACACCCCGAACAGCAGCACGCTCGAGGACAGGCAGAACCAGCCCCACACCGGCCAGCCCTCCTCCTGCCCCAGCACCAGCGGCACCGTGAGCAGCGTCACCGCGGCGGCCAGCACCACCAGGCCCGGCAGGTCGAGACCGCGCCGCGGGCCGGGGGCGGCTTCGGCGTCACGCGGCAGCACGCGCGGCGCCACCACCAGCATCACCAGGCCGATCGGCACGTTGACCAGGAACACCGGCCGCCAGCCGGTGCCGAACAGGTCCGCGCTGACGAGCACGCCGCCCAGCGACTGGCCGAGGGCGGCGCCGGAGGCGATCACCGCCGAGTACACGCTCATCGCCCGGGTCCGCGCCTCACCGGTGAACGTGATCTGCAGCAGGCTCAGCACCTGCGGGATCATCAGCGCCGAACCGGTGCCCTGGGCGAAGCGGAAGCCGATCAGCTCGCCGGTGTTCTGGGCGAGGCCGCAAGCCAGCGAGGAGACGGTGAAGACGGCCAGTCCCACGAGGAACAGCCGCCGGTGGCCCAGCAGATGGCCGAGGCGCGCGCCGGTGATCAGCAGCACCGCGTAGGCGATGCTGTATCCGGCGATGACCAGTTGCAGCCCGGCGCCGGAGGCGTGCAGGTCGGTGCGGATGGTCGGGGCGGCGACATTGACGATGAAGACGTCCAGCAGGGCCATGAACTGGCCGGTCAGGATGATCGCCAGCAGCAGCCCCGGGCGCTGCCGTGGCCCCGCTCTTCGAGGGCTTCCGGTGGATCCATGGGCGGTGGCGGCGCCGGGCCGGGCGATGGTGGCGGTGGTGGTGACGGGCGCGCTGGTCAGCGAGGATTCGGTCATGGAAAAAGCGTGACGCCGCCTCGGTACCCGTAACGAGAGTCCCGTGATCCTGGTACTGCTGGCACCTGGCACGGGCGCCGGGCCACGGGCAGGATGGGCGGTATGCCCCAGCCGCACGCCCAGCGCCGTACGGAACTCGCCGGATACCTCCGCAGCCGCCGCGCCCGGATCAGCCCGGAGGACGTCGGGATGCCGCCGGGCTTCCGCCGCCGCACGCCGGGGCTGCGCCGCGAGGAGGTCGCCCAGCTCGCCGGGGTCGGCGTCACCTGGTACACGTGGCTGGAGCAGGGCCGCCCGATCAACGCCAGCGTCCAGGTGCTCGACGCGGTGGCCCGGGTCCTCCAGCTCGACACCACCGAGCGCGAGCACCTCTACCGGCTGGCGGGCATCCCCTTCGTGCGCGAACCGGGCTCCGACGAGGAGGTCGTCGGCAAGGAGGTGCTGGGCATCCTGCACTCCCTCGACCCGCTGCCCGCCGTGGTCTTCAACTCCCGCTACGACGTGCAGGCGTCGAACGAGACGTACCGCGCGCTGTGGCCGCTGACCACCCTGGTCGAGCGGCCGGAACGCAATGTGCTCTACCGGCTGTTCACCACCCCGGAGTGCTGCTCGACCTTCGTCAACGGCGACGAGGAGATGCCGTGGATGGTGGCGCAACTGCGCCGGGCGTACGGCCGCCACGTCGGCGAGCACGCCTGGGAGTCCTTCATCGAGCTGATGATCAAGAAGAGCCCGCTGTTCGCCCAGCTCTGGGCGAGCGGCGACGTCGCCCCGGCCGGACGCCGGGTGAAGATCATCCGGCACGCCTCCGTGGGCATCATCCACCTCACGTCGATGTCGCTGAGCATCGACGGCATGGCCGAGCACCGGATCGTGGTCTACACACCCGTCGCCGACGAGGACCGGCTGCAGATCGAGCGGCTGCTCGGGATGGACGACCCGATCGTCGGCTGCGAGGTCCACGGCCGCCGCGTCTCCGAGATCCTCGCCGACCGCGCCGCCGCCAAAACGGTCCGCCTCACCCCCGACTCCGACCAACCGGCCACAGCCTGACCCCCACCCCGGAAGACCTCACAGGGCTACGACCGCCCCCGCCCCCGCCCACCCCTGCGTCCACCCCGGAAGACCCCACGGGGGTGCGGGTGGCGAAGCCCCCGCCAACGCGAGGGCGGAGCCCGAGCAGAAACGACAAAGGCGAGACGGTCCGCGCGTTCCGCGGACACACCTCGCCTATCGCCTTCGTGGAGCTACGGGGAATTGAACCCCGGACCTCTTGCATGCCATGCAAGCGCTCTACCAACTGAGCTACAGCCCCGCGTCGGTCCGGAGTGTTGCCCCGGCGACGTGAAGAAGCATAGCCGGTGAGCACACCGGAAACGAAATCGGCTCAGGTGTCGTCGCCGAGCACCGGTTCGGGCAGGGTGCCCGCATTGTGCTCCTGGAGCCGCCAGCCGCGGGCGCCCTCGCCGAGGACGGACCAGCAGCAGTTCGAGAGGCCGCCGAGCGACTCCCAGCTGGTGGACTCCAGGCCGAGCAGCCGGCCGATGGTGGTCCTGATGGTGCCGCCGTGGCTGACCACGACCAGCACGCCGCCGTCGGCGAGCTTGTCCGCGGCGGCCAGCACCACCGGCGCGGAACGGTCGGCGACCTCGGTCTCCAGCTCGCCGCCGCCGCGCCGCACGGGCTCGCCGCGCTTCCAGGCGGCGTACTGCTCGCCGTACCGCTCGACGATCTCCGTGTGGGTCAGGCCCTGCCAGGCGCCCGCGTAGGTCTCGCGCAGCGCCTCGTAGTGCGTGACCTCGAGCCGGGTCAGGGCGGCCAGCTCCGCGGCGGTCGCTGCGGCGCGCCGCAGGTCGGACGCGATGATCGCGTCCGGCTGCAGCGCGGCCAGCAGGCGGGCGGCGCGGCGGGCCTGGGCCAGGCCCTCGTCGGTCAGCTCGATGTCGGTGTTGCCCTGGAAGCGCTGCTCCAGGTTCCACGCGGTCTGACCGTGCCGCCACAGCACGATCCTGCGGCCACGGCCGCTCCTGTGCCCGTTCAGCTCAGGTCTCCTTCGTCCTCCGCCGCCGCGCGCGCCGCGGCGTGCTCGGCGCCCTTGCCCCGGGTGGCCACCGCGTCCTCGGGCAGCGGGATCTCGGGGCAGTCCTTCCACAGCCGCTCCAGGGCGTAGAAGACCCGCTCCTCGGAGTGCTGCACATGCACCACGATGTCGATGTAGTCGAGCAGCACCCAGCGGCCGTCCCGCTCGCCCTCGCGCCGTACCGGCTTGGCGTCCAGCTCCTTGAGCAGGGTCTCCTCGATGCCGTCCACGATGGACTTGACCTGCCGGTCGTTGGGCGCCGAGGCCACCAGGAAGGTGTCGGTGATGGAGAGGACGTCGCTGACGTCGTAGGCGATGATGTCGTGCGCGAGCTTGTCGGCGGCCGCCTGGGCGGCGGTGCGGGTCAGCTCGATGGAACGGTCAGTGGCGGTCACAGAAGCGGCTTTCGGGTCGGAGGCTTGTCACTCAAGGGTCTCACGACCCTCTGACAGCCCCCGACCCGTTTTCCGCGTGGCCTCGCGGCCGCTACGCGGGGCCGCTATGAGCTCGGCGCCGCTACGCGGGGCCGCTATGAGCTCGGCTTGTAGTCCTTGCCCAGCACCACCGTGATGTCGGCGTTCGACGGCACCGTGCCCTTCTTGACCGCCGTGGCCGGCAGCCCCAGCGTCTGGGCGACGTCCTTGGCCGCCGCCAGCCTGGCCGGGTCGCCGTAGACGATCTCGGAGGTGGGCTGCGAGCCGGCCGTGCCGCCCGGCACATAGGTGTACGTGCCGCCGTTGACGATCGCGGCCTGCGCCTGGGGGCCGGCCTTCGGGAGGCCGGTCGCGTTCTTGATCAGCACGCGTGCCTGGGTGGTGCCGCTGGGCGCCTTCACCGTGCCGCCGAGCACGTCCTTGACGACGCTGTCGGTGGCCTGGGCGCTGAGCATGCCGTCCGGCTGCACCGGGAGCATCGCCGTGTCGTACGCGCCGGTCTTGGCCAGCTCGGCCAGCCCCGCCAGCGACGCGCCGAGCTGCTTGTCGGTCAGCGACGGGTCGAGGATCTGGGCCAGCGACTGGATGGTCTTGGTGGCGGACGTGGCGTCGCTCGGCATCTTCTTGAGCACCGCCTGCATGACCTGCCCGAACCGGCTGAGCTGCTTGGTCTGCGGCTCGCCGGGCCCGCGGTAGGTGGCGTACGCCACAGCCGCCTGGCCGGTCAGCTCCTGCTGCTTGCCCTGCTGCACCAGCGTCCTGCCGCTGTCCTTGCCGGTGCCCTTCACCGCGGTGTCGGTGTCGACGAAGACATCGCCGAGGGAGTCGACGAGCAGCTCCAGATACGGGGTGTCCAGCCGCCAGCTTCCCTTGATGTCGGAGCCGAGCAGCGTGTTGAGCCCGTCCCTGGTGGGGCCGACGCCGTCGGTGACGGCCTTGTCCAGGGTGGTCGAGGTGCCGTCGTCGGTGCTGACCTGGAGGGAGTTGGGCAGCAGCACCGTGGTGCCGCGGCCGGAGGACTCGTTGTCGACCAGCAGCGCGGTGGCGCTGGCACCGCCGTTCACCGGAATGAGGTGGACCACGATGACATCGCGCTTCTGCGCGCCGCCGCCCGAGGCGGCCGTGCCCTTGGCGCCGCCCAGGCCGGGGATCTTCCCCGCCTGGTACAGGTAGCCGGCGCTGCCCAGCACCGCGAGGACCACCAGCAGGATCAGTCCCACCTTGCGGTTCTTGCCGCGGCGCTTGGCCTCCTCGCGGCGCTCGGTGCGCGACTCGGAGAACTTCAGCCAGTCGATGACCTCGTCGGACTCCTCGGAGTCCTCGTCGATGAAGGCGAACTGCTCGGTCTGGTAACCCGTCCCGGGCTGCCGCGGCGGCGGCGCCGCCGCCTCCTCGCGCACAGCCTGCTGCTGCCCGGTCTCGTACACCTGGTGCTGCCCGGTGTCGTAGACCGCGTGCTGCCCCGTGTCGTACACGGGCTGCTGGCCCGTCTCGTAGACCGCGTGCTGCCCCGTGTCGTAGACCGGCTGCTGGCCCGTCTCGTACACCTGGTGCTGCCCGGTGTCGTAGACCGCGTGCTGGCCGGTGTCGTACACGGGCTGCTGACCGGTGTCGTAGCCCTGCGGCGACTGCGGCTGCTGGTAGTACGGCTGCTGGGACTGCTGCGGGATCCAGCCCTGCTGGCCGGGCGGCGGGCCCTGCTGCTGGCCCTGGTGGCCCGGGTGCCCCTGCTGGCCGCCGTACGTCTGCGAGGGGTCCTGGTAGTACGGCTGCTGCTGTTGCTGCGGGATCCACTCCTGCTGGCCCTGCGCCTGGCCCTGGCCCTGGTTCTGCGGGGGCGGAGGCTGCTGGGGGGCCTGTGGTGCGTACGGGTCGTAACCGTACTGCTGCTGCTGGTAGTAGGGATCTCGCGCGTAAGGGTCCGTCTCGTGCTCTGGACCACCGTCGGCATAGTGCCTGCGGGGGTTTGCGTCGTTCACGAGGAACCCCTTCACATGTTTCGTTGCGCCGCTACCCGGTCGCGTCCCGGTACAGCGCGCGTTTGTCGATGTAGCGCACCACACCGTCCGGAACCAAGTACCAGACCGGATCCCCCTTGGCCACCCGCTGGCGGCAGTCCGTCGACGAGATCGCCAGCGCCGGGACCTCCACCAGCGACACCCCGCCTTCGGGGAAGCCCGGGTCCGACAGCGTATGCCCGGGACGGGTCACCCCGATGAAATGCGCCAGCGAGAACAGCTCCTCGGCGTCCCGCCAGGAGAAGATCTGCGACAGCGCGTCGGCACCCGTGATGAAGAACAGATCCGCCGCCGGGTGCTCCGCACGCAGGTCACGCAGGGTGTCGATGGTGTACGTCTTGCCCGCACGGTCGATGTCGCTGCGGCTGACCGAGAACTGCGGGTTGGACGCGGTGGCGATGACCGTCATCAGGTAACGGTCCTCGGCGGCGGAGACCTGGCGGTCGCTCTTCTGCCAGGGCTGCCCCGTCGGCACGAACACCACCTCGTCCAGGTGGAAGAGCGACGCCACCTCGCTCGCGGCCACCAGGTGCCCGTGGTGGATGGGGTCGAACGTACCGCCCATCACACCGATGCGCTGCTTCGCGGCGGCCATGGACAGACCCTAGTCCCGGTTGAAGCGCGTGACGAGCCACAGCAGGAGCAGCAGGGCGCCCAGCGCGCCGAAGCCGGTCAGGTACGGGCTCAGGCTCTGGTGGTTCCCGCCGCCGGACTCCTCGGCGAGAGTGGTCAGGGCGGAGGCTGCGAGGGGCGTCATGATCAGCAGGACCCTTTGCGAAGTCGGGGACGGGCGGCAAGACTCTGGGGCACATCGTACGGGCGGGCGCCGGGGAACTTCGCGCAGGCTCCGCGCGTCCAGAGTATGTACCGGTTGGCTATCAGGGGGTTGGGCCAGTATGTCCGTGCCGAACGAACCACAGGACGCACAAGAGGCACAGGGAAAGCACGAGAATCTGCCCGGCCGCAACCGTCGGCGCTTCCCCGGCATCTCCTCGCGGGCCTACGAGCACCCGGCCGACCGCTCCGCGCTGGTCGCCCTGCGCAAGCTGAGCGGCTTCGACACCGTCTTCAAGGCGCTCAGCGGGCTGCTGCCCGAGCGGAGCCTGCGGCTGCTGTTCCTGTCCGACTCGGTGCGGGTGAGCGACGAGCAGTTCGCCCACCTCAACGCGATGCTGCGGGACGCCTGTTACATCCTGGACCTGGAGAAGGTCCCGGCGATGTACGTGACGCAGGACCCGCAGCCGAACGCGATGTGCATCGGCATGGACGCGCCGATCATCGTGGTCACCACCGGACTCGTCGAGCTGCTCGACGAGGAGGAGATGCGGGCGGTCGTCGGCCACGAGGTGGGCCACGCGCTGTCCGGCCACTCGGTGTACCGGACGATACTGCTCTTCCTCACCAACCTGGCGCTGCGGGTGGCCTGGATCCCGCTGGGCAATCTGGCGATCCTGGCGATCGTCACCGCGCTGCGCGAGTGGTTCCGCAAGTCGGAGCTGTCCGCGGACCGGGCCGGGCTGCTGGTCGGCCAGGACCTCCAGGCGTCGATGCGCGGGCTGATGAAGATAGCGGGCGGCAACCACCTGCACGAGATGAACGTGGACGCGTTCCTGAAGCAGGCCGACGAGTTCGAGGCCGCGGGCGACCTGCGCGACTCGGTGCTGAAGATCCTCAACCTGCTGCCGCGTACCCACCCCTTCACCACGGTGCGCGCCGCCGAGCTGCGCAAGTGGGCGGCGAGCCGGGACTACCAGCGCCTGATGGACGGTCACTACCCGCGGCGCAGCGAGGACAAGGACACCTCGGTCTACGACTCCTTCAAGCAGTCGGCGAACCACTACGCCGATTCGGTGAAGCAGAGCAAGGACCCGCTGATGGGCCTGATCCGCGACATCTCCGGTGGCGCGGGCGACATCGGCGGCAAGCTGTTCGACCGCTTCACAGGGAACGGCTCGGGGGGCGCGGGGAGTGCCAAGGCGGGAGACGGAGAGGGTGCGTCCCGAGACGCGTCGGGTCCGTCGAAGGACTCAGAGCCGCCGTCCGATCAGCCGCCGAAGAGCTAGCGCCGCCGTTGGAGCCGGTGCCTGTCGTGGCACCGGGCGCCGACGCCGTCGAGGTGGGCGTCACCGGGGTGCGGCTCGCGCCGGTGGCGGAGTCCGTCAGGGGGGCGCACACCGCGCCGACCGGGTGGTCGTGGTTGTACGGGTCGGCGCCGGTGACCGCGCCGGGCGCCGAGTCCCCGGCCAGTATCGGCTTGAAGTCGCGCTGGACGGCCGCCGAGCAGGCCAGCGGCCCCGCGGCCACATCGGCCTGTACGAGGTCGATGCGCTGCTGTTGCAGGTCGTCGTGGCTGAAGCGGAAGGTGAGCTGGCGGCGCACCGTGAACAGCGACACCGGGCTGTCGGCCGCGCCGGGCCCGCGCAGTGCGTAGACGAAGGTGTGGTCGGCGGCGATCTCCAGCGCGTCGTCGCTGGTCGCACTGGCCTCCAGGGTGCCCTGCACCCGGATGCCGCCGGGCAGCAGCCGCACATGGGCCTCGGGGTCGAAGCGCACCAGCCAGCCGGTCGCCTCATGGCTGCCGTCGGCCGCCGGATGGGTCAGGCTGCTGTCGAACTGGCCGCGCTGCCCGGGGTCGAGCAGACCGCGGACGGCCCGTACATCGCCGCCGGTGACGGTCTGCGGGTTGAGCCCGGACTCGGTCAGGTACTTCTTCGCCGCGTCGTAGGCGTCCGAGACCTCGGTCTGCGAGAAGCCGCCGACCTGGTGCGGTTCCGGCAGGGTGATGCCCCGGGCGCCGACCTGGAAGGTCGCGGCGCGGGCGCCCGCGAAGGGTGACGAGGCGGACACGGCGGGTACCGTCCCGGTCGGCACCAGCGGGATCACGGTGGACTTGAGCTGCTCGCTCTCCCCCGTCCCGCCGCCCTGGTACGGGTGCCGTACGCCCATGTAGATGGCGAAGCCGAAGGCCACCACGATCAGCAGCACCAGGGCCACCGCCTGCCGGGCCAGCCCGCGGGGCAGCACATGGCGGATCCGGACCGCCCGGGCGGCCCCGTCCAGGCGCTCACGGGCGGAGTACTCCTGGATGCGGGCAGCCCTGACGAACGACTCGTCGAAGACGACGGATCGGTACTCGTCCTCACCGCCTCCGGGGCCGCCGTCGGGCGTGCCTTCGGGAGGGTCTCCAGGCCCGCTCATATCACAAGGTTAAGTCTCTGGGCGCCCTGACAGCCGCCCCGGTACCGGTCAACTTATGACCCGATTCAGGGAAGCGGGCTCGTGGCGACCGGCGGCATGCTCTGTGAGCCGACCGGGCTGCCGGTGGACGGCGGCGGGACCGTGGGCTGCCTGCTGGGGCCCGCGCGGTAGACCGCGGCGAACGTCAGAGCGACCACCCCGATGCCCATCACCACGGCGAGTGCCCACGCCACCGGCCGCTGCCAGCGGGTACTGCTCCCGCGGTACGGCCGCCCGGCCGCGTACAGCTCGTCGGTCTCCAGGGCGTCCGGCCCGTCCTCCAGTTCGGGGACGGTGGCGGACTCACCGGTTCTACGCCGCCCGGGCCAGCCGGGCGGTAGCGCGGGACCTTCGGCGACGGCAAGCATCCGTTCCCTGGCCGACGGCTCATGGAACAGAGCAGACCGTACGAATTCTTCGTCGAGGACTACGGAGGCGAACTCGTCATCGTCCGGCATCTGTCCAGAGTAATGCGGAAGTTGGCCGTTTGGGCAGGGGAATCCGGACTGTCTGTGGGCTATCTGTGGAGTGGTTGTGGGCCGTACGGCGGACAGGCTGAGCTGCGAGGTCAGCGGATATGGCCGTCGCCGGTCACCACGTACTTGGTCGACGTCAGCTCCGGCAGTCCCATGGGGCCGCGGGCGTGCAGTTTCTGGGTGGAGATGCCGATCTCGGCGCCGAAACCGAACTGGCCGCCGTCGGTGAAGCGGGTCGAGGCGTTCACCATCACCGCCGCGGCGTCCACTCGCTGGGTGAAGCGGCGGGCGGCGGCCTGGGAGGTGGTGACGATGGCCTCGGTGTGCCCGGAGGACCACAGCCGGATGTGCGCCACGGCCGCGTCGAGGGAGTCCACCACGCCCGCGGCGATGTCGTACGACAGGTACTCGGTCTCCCAGTCCTCGGCGGTGGCGGGCACCACCGTCGCCTTGCTGCCGGTGCTCTCGGCGAACGCGACGACCGTGGTGTCGCCGTGCACGGTGACCCCGGCCTCGGCGAGGGCGTCGAGGGCGAGCGGCAGGAAGCGGTCGGCGATGTCGCGGTGGACCAGTACGGTCTCGGCCGAGTTGCAGACGCTGGGGCGCTGTGCCTTGGAGTTGACCAGCACCTCGACCGCCATCGGGATGTCCGCGGCGGCGTCCACGTAGACATGGCAGTTGCCGGTGCCGGTCTCGATCACCGGAACGGTCGAACCCTCCACCACGGTGCGGATCAGCGAGGCGCCGCCGCGCGGGATGAGGACGTCGACCATGCCGCGGGCCCGCATCAGCTCGGTGACCGACTCGCGGCCCTCGCCGGGCACGAGCTGGACGGCGTCGGCGGGCAGCCCCGCGCCGCCCACGGCGTCGCGGATCACGGTGACCAGGGCGGTGTTGGAGGCGTAGGCCGAGGACGAGCCGCGCAGCAGCACCGCGTTGCCCGATTTCAGGCAGAGCGCGGCGGCGTCCACGGTGACGTTGGGGCGCGCCTCGTAGATGATGCCGACCACGCCCAGCGGGACGCGGACCTGGCGCAGTTCGAGGCCGTTGGGCAGCGTCGAGCCGCGCAGCACCTCGCCGACCGGGTCGGGCAGCCCCGCCACGTGCCGGACGTCGGCGGCGATGGCCGCCACCCGCTCGCGGGTGAGGGTGAGGCGGTCCACGACGGTGTCACTGGTCCCGGCGGCGCGGGCCCGCGCCACGTCCTCTGCGTTGGCCGCGACGATCTCCTGGGTGCGCACTATCAACGCGTCCGCGATGGCCAGCAGCGCGTCGTCCTTCACCGCGCGCGGCAGCGGGGCCAGGTCCGCGGCGGCGGCCCGCGCGCGGTACGCGGCGAGAAGCACCGGCGACCGGGGCAGCGGCGAGGGGAGCGAGGGCGGGTCCTGACGCGTCATGCGGAAAGGGTACGGGGTACCCGGGGCCGGTTGAAATCCGCTTCTGGCCCTAGAACGGGTCCTAGAACGGGTGTACGCCGACCGGGGCCGCGGGGGCCGGGCCGTAGCCCTCGGCCACGCGCTGGTGGTAGGTGGCGCGGTCGATGACCTCGAGGCCGACCGTCTCCCAGGGCGGCAGGCCCGCGGTGGAGCGGTGCTCGCCCCACAGGCGCAGGGCTATCGCGGCGGCGTCGTGCAGGTCGCGGGCCTCCTCCCAGTAGCGGATCTCCGCGTGGTCGGTGGCGTAGCGGCTGGTGAGCAGGAAGGGGTGGTCGTGGGCGAGCTGTTCGAGGCCGCGTCTGACCTCGGGGAGCGGTGCCTCCGGTCCCGAGACGCTGAGCGTCACATGCCACAGCCGGGAGGCCGTACGCTCCTCCGGCTGCCGCTGGGTGGTGCTGTCGACGCTGACCAGCGTGCGTTCCGCCGTACCCCGGGGCAACTGCCCTGGGCGCCCTCGTCTCACCGGCGGCCTCCCTGTGGGTCGCGTTCCGCGAGCACCGTCCGCACCCGTCGGTGCTGACGACTCCTCCGCATCAAAGTTGACCAGGCTCGGGCGGACGGCGGGGGCGTTTTCCCCAAGAAGCCCCCCAGGAGGGCAAGGCGGCACGGGCGTCAGGGGCGCAGAAGTACGAGGTCGTCCCGGTGGACGACCTCACGTTCGTAGGCGGGGCCCAGTTCCGCGGCGAGTTCGCGGGTGGAGCGGCCGAGCAGCCGGGGCAGCTCGCGGGCGTCGAAGTTGACCAGGCCGCGGGCGATCGCGTGGCCGGACTCGTCGAGCAGGTCCACGGGGTCGCCGGCGATGAAGTCGCCGTCGACACCGGTGACCCCGGCGGGCAGCAGCGAGCTGTGCCGCTCGGTGACGGCCCGCACCGCGCCCGCGTCGAGCCGCAGGGCACCGCGCGGGGTGGAGGCGTGGGCCAGCCACAGCAGCCGGTCGGCGCTGCGCTTGCCGGTGCGGTGGAAGTGGGTGCCGGTGGGGCGTCCGGCGAGCGCGTCGGCGGCGTGCACGGCGGAGGTGAGGACGACGGGGACGCCCGCGCCGGTGGCGATCGCGGCGGCCTCCACCTTGGTGACCATGCCGCCGGTGCCGACGCCGGCCCGGCCCGCGCTGCCGATGCTGACGCCTTCCAGGTCGGCCGGGCCGGTCACCTCGGCGATCCGGGAGGTGCCGGGGGTGCGCGGGTCGCCGTCGTAGAGCCCGTCCACGTCGGAGAGGAGGACCAGCAGGTCGGCGCGGACCAGGTGGGCGACGAGCGCGGCCAGCCGGTCGTTGTCCCCGAAGCGGATCTCGTCGGTGGCGACCGTGTCGTTCTCGTTGACGACCGGCAGCGCGCCCATCGCCAGCAGCTGGTCGAGGGTGCGGAAGGCGTTGCGGTAGTGGGCGCGGCGGCTGACGTCGTCCGAGGTGAGCAGCACCTGGCCGACCCGGATGCCGTAGCGGGCGAAGGACGCGGTGTACCGGGCGACCAGCAGGCCCTGGCCGACGCTGGCGGCGGCCTGCTGCCTGGCCAGGTCGCGGGGCCGCCTGGCCAGCCCGAGGGGGGCGAGCCCGGCGGCGATCGCGCCGGAGGAGACCAGCACGACCTCGCGGCTCTCGCGTGCCTTGGCCAGGACGTCGACGAGTGCGTCGACCCGGTCGGCGTCCAGCCCTCCGGCGGCCGTCGTCAGCGACGACGAGCCGACCTTGACCACGACCCTGCGGGCCTCCACCACGTCCTGCCGTGCCGCCGCGTCCACGTACGTCCCTCGATCGGTTTGCCGGTGCCGTGCTCACCCTTCCGGCGTCCCCCGCCGCCCCGTCGCCGGGGCCCGAGGCCCTACGCCGGGTGGCGGAGCTGCCAGCCCTCCCAGGCCGACGTCACCATCTGCCGGACGTCGTACCGCGCCGTCCAGTCGAGTTCCTTGCCGATGGACTCGGCGGAGGCCACGACCCGGGCCGGGTCGCCGGGGCGGCGCGGGGCCACCTCGGGCTCGAGGTCAGTGTGACCGGAAACCTCACGGATGATCGAGACCATCTCGGCCACCGAGACGCCCTCGCCGGTGCCGATGTTGAGGACCAGCGCGGCCTTCGGGTCGTCGGTGAGCCGGCGGGCGGCGGCGACGTGCGCGGAGGCGATGTCGGCGACGTGGATGTAGTCGCGGACGCAGGTGCCGTCGGGGGTCGGGTAGTCGTCACCGAAGATCAGCGGCGCCTTGCCCTCGGCCAGCCGCTGGAAGACCATCGGGACCAGGTTGAAGATGCCCGGGTCGCCCAGCTCGGGGCTGGCGGCGCCCGCCACGTTGAAGTAGCGCAGGCAGGCGGTGGCCATGCCGTGCGCCTTGCCGACCGCGTTGACCAGCCACTCCCCCGCGAGCTTGGTCTCGCCGTAGGGGCTCATCGGCTCGCACGGGGTCTGCTCGGTGACCAGGTCCACGTCCGGCATGCCGTAGACGGCGGCGGAGGAGGAGAACAGGAAGCGGCGGACGTTCGCCTCGGCGGCGGCTTCCAGTACGGTGCGCAGCCCCTCGACGTTCTCGCGGTAGTACCAGAGCGGGCGTTCCACGGACTCGCCGACCTGCTTCTTCGCGGCGATGTGCACGACGCCCTCGACGGCGTGCTCGCGCAGCACCCGGTCCAGCACGGCACGGTCGAGTACGGTGCCGCGCTCCAGGGTCACGCCGGACGGCAGCCGGGCCGGGTCGCCGGTGCTGAGGTCGTCGAGCACGACGACCCGCTCGCCCGCGTCCACGAGCGCCTTGACGACGTGCGATCCGATGTATCCGGCGCCGCCGGTGATCATCCAGGTCATCCCAGAACCCTATCAAGTCCGGGGTGCGGGGCCCCGGGGCGTCGTACCCCGGGGGCCCTCAGCGGCGGGCTGTCAGCGGTCGATCTCCGCGAACAGCGCGTCCCAGCGGTCGAGTACGCGCGGCAGCGCGAGCGCGGCGACGTGCTCGCGGGCGGCGGCGCCGTAGCGGGCGCGCAGGTCGTCGTCGCCCATCAGCTCCGCCATCGCCCGGCCCAGCGCCGGGATGTCACCGGGGGTGACCAGGGTGCCGGTGACGCCGTCGTCGACGAGTTCGCGGACACCACCCGACAGGTTGAAGCTGACGCACGGCACACCGCTGGCGGACGCCTCGGCCAGTGCCATCGGGCGGCCCTCGCGCTCGCTGCAGATGACCACCATGGACAGTTCGCGGTACGCGGCCTGCATGTCCTTGGCGGCGCCGCGGAAGACGACCTTGTCGGCGACGCCCAACCGGGTGGCCTGGGCGCGCAGTTCGCCCTCCAGCGGGCCGTCACCGAACAGGTGCAGCTCCCAGCCGGGGTGCGCGGGGGATTCCGCGGCGAAGGCGTCGATCAGCCGGTCGAGCCGCTTGATGGCCTCCAGCCGGCCGACCGCGCCGATCCGGCGGGTGTCCAGCGGGGCGGGCTCGTCGGGGTAGAACGGCAGCGGGTTGGGCATCACCGACACGTTCGGCACCCGCTGGGAGCGGAACTCGTCGGCGTCGCCGGAGCTGAGCACCAGCGTCTTGTCCAGCAGCGAGTAGTGCCGCTTGATCAGACCGAGGTTGGCGGACGTCCTGGCCTGCAGGAACGACTCGTGGTACTGCCCGATGCCCTTGAGGTGCTGCCACTCCAGGCTCATCACCCAGTCCGCGGCCCACGGCGAGCCGAAGACGATGTAGCCGTCCTTCACCTCGCTCATCTTCTCCGCGAGCACCGCCCTGGCCTGCGCCTGGTCGGACTTGGAGCGCCGGGCGTCCATCCGGTGCGAGGGGCTGAGCCGCTCGCCGAGGGTGCGCGGGCGCCAGGCGGGCTCCGGCGGCTTCGGGTAGAGCGTGGAGTGCGCGTACGACGGCCGGGGGTTGTACGGGAACGGCTCGGCGGCGGGCCGGATGCCGATCAGGTGCACCCGGTGCCCACGGTCGCCCATGCCCTGCGCGAGGGTGTGCAGCACCCGCTGCGAGCCGCCCATCGAGTCCACGTCGATACCGACGAAGAAGATGTTGCGGGACGTGCCGGTGTCAGTCATTGGAGCCGCCTTCGAAAAAAGCGTCGACGACCATCTTGCTGGCATGGCCGGTCTCGTAGGAGCAGAACAGCTCCTGGAAACGCGCATAGCGCTCGGCGTGGGCGGCGGCGGTGCCTTCGAGGTCCCGCAGCGCCGCGGTCAACTGCTCGGTGGTGTCGAGCATCGGTCCTGGGGCGATCTCGGCGAGGTCGTAGTACGTGCCGCGCTCGCCGTTCTTGTACTGCTCGTAGTCGTCGGTGTAGAGCAGGATCGGGCGGCCGGTGTTGGCGTAGTCGAACATCAGCGACGAGTAGTCCGTCAGCACCGCGTCGGACGCCAGCAGCAGGTCGTTGATGTCGGCGAACCCGCCGCCGTCGCGCACCACATGGCCCAGCTCGGCGGGCACCACGAAGCGGTCGTACGGGTGGGCGCGGACCACGATGACCCACTCGCGGCCCAACTCCTCGACCAGCGCGGGCAGGTCGATGCGGATCGACTGGCCGGAGCGGCGGCCGCTGTCGCGGAAGGTGGGGGCGTAGACCAGCACCTTGCGGCCCTCGGGGACCTCCAGGGCGGCGCGCGCCTCGGCGGCCCTGGCCATCTGCTCGGGCTCGGCCCAGCGGACCAGGACGTCGTTGCGCGGGTATCCGGCGCGGATGAGGTCGGCGGTGACGCCGAAAGCGGGCACGAAGGTCCGCTCGAACTCGGCGCTGGGGCACACCAGGGCGTCCCAGCGGGCGACCGCGGCGCGGAACCTGGTCTTCTCCTCCTCGGGGCCCATCCGCAGCCCGGGGGCGTCGAAGCCCATCATCTTCAGCGTCTGGCCGTGCCAGGTCTGCAGATAGCGGGTGCCCTCCGGCTTGCCGTACAGGTACGGCAGGTTGTGCGAGTCCACCCAGTACTTGGCGCGGGCCAGCGCCCGGCCGTACTCCCAGCTGCCGCGCTTGACCAGGGTGACGTCGTCCGGGAAGGACGACTTGTCGCCGTTGTAGGCCCACACGACGTCTATCGGCAGGTCCCGCTTGCGCAGTTCCTCGTAGATGTACCGCGGGTTGTCGGTGTAGCCGCGGCCCTCCTGGGCCTCGAAGACGGCCAGTTCGCGCTTGCCGGGCAGCTTGGCGAGGCTGTCGTAGACGGTGGCCTTGCCCTCGTTGCCGACGACGATCTTCTTGACGCGGGCGACGCGCTTCTTGGTGGCGCGCACATAGGGGCCGAGCGGCTCCATGGCGCGCAGCGGGCCGACCCGCTCCCAGGTGATCTGCAGCCGTCCCGCGGCGCGGTTCTCCGGCTCCACGATGACGTGGTGGGTGCCGAGCACGCGGTAGGTGACGGTGGTGCGGTGGGTGGGCATGTCGTGCGGGGCGAGCAGCACGTCGTTGCGCTGCTTGGTGCCGCGCTTCATGCTGATGATCGGGTGCCGCCGGCTGGCGATTCCGGCCAGGCCGACCGGGATCTTACGGATGTCGAGCAGCGCGTCGGAGACGTACTGGCCCTCGATGTCCGGGTGCAGGTCGAGGCGGATCGACAGCGGGGTTCCGGTGGCGGCGAGCTTGAGCGTCGCCTGCACGTCGGGGGTGATCAGCCCGCAGGGGTCGTAGGTGCGCAGCCGCAGCCGCAGCGAGGGGCCGTCGGTCTCGACGGACTCGATCTCGTGGCGGATCCGGCCGGTGCTGAACACCTGCTCGTCCAGGTGCCATTCGTGCAGGTCGAGTTCGTGCCGTCCGTCCTCGTCGGCCGGTACGGTCTCGCCCCAGTACATGGTCTCGCCGTCACCGACGATGTGCCGCGGCGAGATGCGGGGCCGGTCGAGCAGCCGCCCGGCGAGCGCGGCCTCCTCCAGGCGTCCGCTGCGCAGCAGGTAGAGGCAGATCCGCTCGTCACGGCGGAGCTTGGCGTACGCCTCCTCGCCGATCTGGTTGAGGTACGGCTTGACCGCCTCGGCGAACTCCTCGATCCACTCCGGGGTGCGGAACGGCAGGTCGCCGAGGTAGAGCCGGAAGTCGTGGCGGAGGAACTTGAAGTCCTTGTCGGGACGCAGGTCCGCGTTTCCGGAATCGGTGAGGTAGGCGTCGACGAGCTGGGCGGCGACGATCCGGTCCACCACGTTCTGGATCTTGTGGCGGCTGGAGGAGATCGACACGCTCTCCGGCGCCATCCGCCAGGTGTAGATCTCCCACGGGACCACCGCGAAGGTGTCGGCGAGGGTGAACGCCTGCGCCGAGAAGAGCTGGTCCTCGTAGTGGATGCCCACCGGGAAGCGCAGGTCGTGGCGGTGGATGAAGTCGGCGCGGTAGAGCTTGTTCGTCGACAGGTGGTCGAAGAAGAACTCGGGGGCCTCGCGCAGGCCGCGGATCACCCGCTGCTCGGTGAAGAGGTTCGGGTACCAGAGCGCGGTGCGCCCGGTGGCCTCGAAGAGCCGGGTGACCTCGCCTGTGACGAAGTCCACACCGGTTTCCTCGGCGACCAGCAGCATGCTCTTGCAGGCGTGCCGGGGCAGTTCGTCGTCGCTGTCGAGGAACATCAGGTACGGGGCCCGGGCGACCTCGATACCGCGGTTGCGGGGGGCGCTGCAGCCGCCGCTGTTCTCCTCCAGGCGGACGTACCGCACCTGGGGGTGGGCGGCCTCCAGCGCGCGGGCGACCTGTTCGGTGCCGTCGGTGGAGCAGTCATCGGCGATGATGACCTCGAGGTTGCGCAGCGTCTGGTCGAGTACCGACTGCACCGCCCTGGGAAGCCGCTCCTCGTCGTTGTAGACGATCACGACAACGCTCACATCCGGGGTGTCCGAAAGCGGCATCCCAGTCCTCTCCACAGTTCCACGGCTATGTCACGGGGCGAGCGACTGCGAGCCGCTCAGCCTCCGACACCCCCTCGGGGCGTCTCGCGACGGCAATTATCCCACACGACACCGGAAGGTCACCGAGCGGCTGCTTTCCCGTGGTTGTACCGCGCCGCGGGTCAGGCCCTGCCCAGCAGCCGGCCGATCCGGCCGCCGACCACCCGGCGGGCGCCCTGCACACCGTCGGCGACCCGCAGGATCAGGGCGCGGCCGCCGGTGATGTGGGTCTGCACCAGCAGGACCCGGCCGGGGGCGCTGAGCACGGCGCCGCGCTTGGCCTCCTGGCCGTCGGCGGCCCGCACCTCGGCCTTGGTGCGCAGTTCGGTGCCCGCGTAGCGGATCTCGGCACGCAGGTGCCAGACGGCGAGCAGGCCGCCGCGGGCGAGGTCGGCGGTGCGCAGCCGCAGCTCGCCGGTCCAGCCGTCGCCGTCGCTGATCAGCGGGGTCTCCATGGTGACCGCGGGGCCCGCGGCGCCGCGTTCGGTGACCTCCAGGGTGATCGCCACCGGGTGCAGCGTGGCCAGCCTGCCGTAGAGGTCGTGCACGCGCAGCGCGACCCGGGTGGAGGCTCCGGCCTGCACCCGGGCGTCGACGGTGACGGGCAGCTTGTCGGTGTCCAGTTCGTCCAGTTCCGGCGGCGCCACGTTGCCGTAGGGCGGGATGAGCCGGGGCGGGCGGGCGGCCAGCTCCACCAGGCGGCCGAGTCCCGCGGCGCCCGGTTCCGGCTGGTCTGCGCCGGGCGCGGTGAGGGCGCGGGCCGCCCAGCGCGACGGCACCGCGGCCAAGGCGACGCCCTCGCGGTCGAAGCCGCCCACGTAGTCGCGGGTCACCCGCCACCAGTCGGCGACGTACTGCGGCGGGCGCTGCGGCAGTTCGCGTACGTACATCGGCAGGTCGTAGTCGAGGAACTTGGCCTGCGCCGCCTCGGCGAGGTCGTACTCGCCCGCGTCGCGCAGGGTGTCGACGACGCCGCGGTGCGCGGCGATGCGGTGCCGCCAGTTGGACAGGTCGGCGCGGCGCAGCGAGATGGACAGCCGTCCGGCCTGCCGCCGTACGTGCCAGACGTAGACCAGCGCGTCGGTGTAGACCAGCCGCGGGCGGGCGGCGTAGAGGCGGGCGGTGAAGACGAAGTCCTCGTAGTGGAAGGCCCCGTCGGGGAAGGCCAGCGCGTGGTCGCGCAGGAAGGAGGTGCGGTACAGCTTGTTGACCGACAGGGTGTCCCAGAGCACTTCCGGGTGGTCCTTGATGCCGGTGAGCACGCTGCCGGGCAGGGTGGCGCCCGCCGCCGGGTCGTAGAGCTGCGGCGCCCAGCCGGTCTCCCGGCCGCCGGGCAGCTCACGGCGTACGCAGCGGCCCGCGGTGACGTCCGCGCGGTGCTTCTCGGCCAGCGGCAGCAGCGCGTCGACCGCGCCGGGCGGCAGCACGTCGTCGCTGTCGAGGAACATCAGGTACGGGGTGGAAGCCGCCGCGGCCCCGTCGTTGCGGGGGGTGCCGCAGCCGCCGCTGTTGGTCTGCCGGACGATCGGGGTGACCCGGGGGTCGGCGGCGGCCAGCTCCGCGAGCACCGCGGCGGTGCCGTCGGTGGAGCAGTCGTCCACCACGACGACCTCGCCGACCGCGTCGCCCTGGTCGAGCGCCGACCGTACGGCGTCCGGCAGGTGCTCGGCGTCGTTGTACGCGATCACCACGACGGTTACCGGCCCGGTCTGCGGCTTCTCCACGGCGTGCGGCTCCTTCAGTGGCCGCCGGTGCCCCCGGCCGCCTGCTTCTGCTGGTGGTGCGGCTTCTGCCCCGGCCGGGCCTTGGGCTTCGGCCGCGGCTTGTGCTGCGGGACGGTCTGCCGCGCCGCGAGGCTGTGGGGAGCCGGCGGCTTCTGGATGCGTGTGACGTCGTAGTAGTGCGCGACGCACGCCGCCGCCCAGTCCTTGGCGTAGCTGCGGACGATGAACGGCTCGGCGAGCTGGGGCACCACGAGCGGATGATATGTCACGACGGTCGCGCCGTTCTCCGTCTCCCGGTGGATCAGGGCGTTCTGCCGGTCCCACGCCTGCGCGCGGACCACGGTGGAGCTGGTCATGTGGTCCACGACCGGCACCAGGTGCACGGCCGCCGCGATTCCGGTGGCGGCGGACGCCAGGCCCACCGCGAACAGCGCGGGCAGCCGCCAGCCGGCGGTGGAGTCGGCGGTGAGCCTGCGGGCGGCCTGACGGCCGATCAGGACACCGTAGACGACCAGCAACAGCAGCATCGGGAACAGGAAGTTGGTCCACGCCCGGCCGTAGGTCCAGCCGCGGCCGCCGTAGCCCATCCGCAGCCCGACGACGACACCGAAGGAGGAGATCCCGAGCAGCGGGACGGGGAGCGCGAGCAGCGTCCAGGTCCAGCGGCGGGACAGGTCCCCGAAGGGGTGACGCGGCGCACCGGGCCCGCTCTCGTCCGGGGCGTCCGCGGCGGCCCCCGCGGCCGCCGCGGTCCCGTTCTGCGGCCGCGGGCGGCCCGTCACCGACAGGCCGAGCAGCAGGCCGACGGCGAGCGCGCCCAGGTACGACCAGGTGCCGCCGATGCTGTGCCAGACGCGGATCCAGTCGTGCACCTCCAGGTGCAACTGCCTGTCGGACAGAGGCGATGCGGCCGACGGCGTCTGCTCGCGCCGCCAGCGGGCGCCCGGCGAGGTGTAGAGCACGGTGAAGCCCACGACCAGCCCGACGCACCAGGCGGCGCACCAGGTGAACGGATACCAGGAGCCCACCCGGCGCCGCATCGACGGCACCAGGAGCACCACTGCGGCGGCCCCCAGGAACACCCCGCTGACCACGGTGAACGGTTCGCTCAGGGTTCCCACGACCGCGCCCGTCACCAGGGCGTAGCCCAGCGAGCCCCAGCGGGCGGGACGGCCGCCGCGGCGGCCCGCCCACACCGCGAGCAGCCCGCTCCAGACGGCGACGATGCCGGGCAGGGTGTGCGAGATGGTGCCGGGCGCCCACAACAGCGCCTGGTACGGGCGGGTTCCGGCGAAGAAGAGCAGCATCTCGACCACGAGCACCACCGCCAGCACCACCGGCAGCGGCGCCCGCCAGCCGAGCCGCCGGCCCAGCGTGACGAGGGTGAGCACCAGCCCCGCGGTGAGGGTGAGCACCAGGATCAGCGGCAGCACCTGCTGCCCGAGCAGGCCGTGGGAATAGACGATTCCGGTCAGGAAGGCGTTCGCCACCCGGCCGTTCTGGGTCTCGTAGTAGTCGCGTGTGATGCCGAACACACCCATGTCCCGGGTCTTCCAGGCGCCGCACCAGTCGTCGGAGGTGGGCCGCACATAGATGCCGAGAAAACTGCCCACCGCGAGCATCGCCCCAGGCAGGACCACGAGTGCCAGGGCGGCGACGACCAGCAGCCTCTTTCGACCGGCACTCGATATCAGGTGTTGCACGACGCCTCGCTCTTCTTCCTTCGGGACGGGCGCCGTGGAACCCGAGGACGGCATCCCCCCTCTTACGGGCCGGGAGGAAGAGTCCAGGCCCGTGATGACGGGTCGGATTATTCGCCTAAATGCTTATAAATAGCAACATGAGCATCCTCAACTGCCAGGTGCGTCACCCGTGTACACACCGGCTTCTGACGCGTCCGCATATGAGGGGGAACCAAAGGTGTCGTCGACCCGCAGACGTTTTCTGCACTACGCGTCCCTGGGGGCGGCGACGCTCACCGTGGGCGGCTGCGGCCTGCACTCCGGTCACGGGTCGTCGGCGACGCAGGGACTGGGCCACGGCGCCGAAGCGGGCACCGGACCGGAGTCGGGGGACCCGGTCTCCGTCGGCAGCCAGTCGTCGGTGCTGCAGATCGTCGCCCACGCGGACGACGACCTCTACTTCATGAACCCCGAGACGCTGCACTTCGTGCGCGCGGGCATCCCGCTCACCACGGTCTACCTGACCGCGGGCGAGAGCCTGGGGCTCGGCCCGCGCACCCCCGCGGTGCGCCGCCACGAGGTGCCGATCCTCGATCGGTCGCAGTACGCGGCCAGCCGCTTCTCCGGGGTGCGCAGGGCGTACGCGCAGATGATCACCGGCGACTACAACAGCCCGTGGACCCGCGCGACCCAGCAGCTGCGCTCCGGCACGCTCGCCGAGGTCAACACCCTGGTGTCCGCCCCGCACATCAAGCTGGTCATGCTGAACATGATCGAGTCGGGCGACAACCGGCGGCAGTACCGCGGCCGCAGCCTGCGCACCCTGGTCGAGGGCAGCGCGAAGAGCGTCCCCACCCTCGTCCTGACCGACAGCCCGGTCACCAACCAGTACGCGTACACCCGCGACAAGGTGCTGGCCGCGCTCGACCAGATGCTGGCCGAGTCGCGCCCGTCACTGGTCTGCACGCTGGACCACGACTCCGAGCACAAGCCCGGCAGGCACGGCAAGGGCGTGGCGCCCACCGACCACTTCGACCACACCGCCGCCGCGCAGTTCGCGGTGACCGCCGTCGAGCGCTACCGCCCGGCCGCCGGGGCGCCCACTCCCCTGCTGCAGAGCTACCGGGGCTACGCCAACGAGCTGTACCCGCTGAATCTGGACACCGCGACGCTGCGCCGGAAGACCGCCTTTCTGGCGACGTACTCCGGGCGCGGGCTGCCCTGCGCCGTGAAGATCGGCTGCGGCGACCACAACGTGGACAATCTGCACGCGTCCATGAAGCGGTTCAGCACCACCCAGCACCGCTACCACGGCGACACGAGCTGGCTGCGGACGCTGCCCGACGGGCGGCTCACCGCCTTCGCGGTGGTCTCGGGCCAGGTCATGCAGTGGACGCAGAAGGCGGTCGGCGCCACGGCGTGGAACACGCCGGTGGCGCTGCCCGGCACCGGCCTGCTGGGCCAGGTCGCCGCGGTGACGCTGCCCGACAAGCGGATCCAGCTCTTCACCATCCAGCACGGCGGGATGATCACCGCGCCCACCGCGCAGCGCCGGGCGATCGTCACCTGTGTGCAGTCCACCCCGGGCGGCCGGTTCGGCACCTGGCGCACCCTGGGCGGTCCCGACGGCACGGTCGGCCCCAAGGCCCGCGAGATCGGCCTGCCGTACGCGGCGGTCGACACCAAGGGCCGGGTCCATGTGGTCGCCCGCACCTACAAGCGCGAACTGGCGGCGCGGACCATGAGCGCCGCCGGTATCTGGGGCCCCTGGAAGGTGCTGCCCGGGCCGGTCGACGTCCAGGACGGCATGAGCGTGCTGCCGCGCTCGGACGGCCGGGTCGAGATCTACGCGGGCACCCGCAAGAAGTTCTACCGGTGGACGATCAGCGACGCCGGGCGCCCGGCCCCCGCCGTGGCGCTGCCGCTGCCGGTCCCCTCCTGCGCGCCCACCGCGGTGGAGCTGCCGGGCGGCCGGGTGCGGCTGTTCCTGCGCCCCGCCGCGTCCCAGGACGTCCATGTGCACGAGCAGCGGACCGGCAGTGCCGCCTGGACCCCCGCTGGCATACTTCACTCCGAGGGCGGTTACGGCCCGATCGCCGTGGCGCCCGTCAAGCATGCCGGCAGCGTCGCGGCCGCCACCCATCTCACCGTCGGCCGCAATGACTCCGGCACGGTCAGCGCGCGGCTCTGGCCAGGCAACGGCGCCGCGGGCTCAAAGGTCTCGGGCGACTCCCATCTGCTCGTCGGCACCCCGTCGATCGCGACCGGCGGCGACGGTCACGTGTACTTCTCGGGTCTCGGTGTTGACGGTCAGTTGAACGTCGTCCGGCTAGACGATTGGGAGACCCCGGCATGACCGCGGCAGCTTCTACGATGCATAGGCAGCCCCACCAGCCACATCGTCACGTAGTAACAAAACGTGATGAAAGCAACGATGTCGGTTTTACTGGGTGCGGCCGCACCCCTGGGCCCTCGAACCGGAATCGGTCCGACGTTCGGTACGGAAAGTGACCTTCATGCGACTGTCGATCGTAGTTCCCTGCTACAACGAAGAAGCCGTGATCGAGCTCTTCGACACGCGTATCAGGGAGACTCTCCACGCGCTCTCCGTCGATTTCGAGCTGTGCTACGTCGATGACGGCAGCTCCGACCGGACGCTGGACCGGCTCCGCTCGCTGGCCGAGGGGCGCGAGGCGAGCACCCGCTATGTGTCCTTCAGCCGGAACTTCGGCAAGGAGGCGGGCATCCTCGCGGGTCTGAAGGAGACCACCGGGGACGCGGTCGTCATCATGGACGCCGACCTGCAGCACCCGCCGGAGCTGATCGCGCAGATGCTCGACCTGCACCGCACCGGGTACGACCAGGTGATCGCCCGGCGCACCCGCGAGGGCGACAAGAAGCTGCGCAGTGCGGTGAGCCGGCTCTACTACCGCGTGATCAACAAGTGGGTCGACGTGGAGCTGACCGACGGCGTCGGCGACTTCCGGCTGCTGTCGCGGCGGGCGGTGGACGCGCTGCTGTCGATGCCGGAGTACAACCGCTTCTCCAAGGGACTCTTCTCCTGGATCGGCTTCGACACCGTCACCTTCGACTACCGCAACGCCGCGCGCGAGGCCGGTGAGACGAAGTGGCGCTTCGGCGCGCTGGTGAACTACGGCATGGACGGGCTGATCTCGTTCAACAACCGGCCGCTGCGGCTGGCGATCTACATGGGCATGCTGCTGAGCGCGATCGCGGTGACGTACGCCGGGGCGATCACGGTCATGGCGATGATCGAGGGCCCGCAGGTACCCGGTTATGTGACGCTGCTGGTCGCGATCGTCGGGCTCGGCGGACTGCAGATGCTGATGCTGGGGCTGATCGGTGAGTACATCGGCCGCATCTACTATGAGACGAAGCAGCGCCCGCACTTCCTGGTCAAGGAGACGAACGCGCCGCGGGCCTTCGGGGTCAGCCCGACCGAGGGTGCGGCGTCCGCCGAGTCCCCGGCCGCCGCCGTGATTCCCCGGATGGAGATCCGTTGACCCCGGTCCGTTCCCCGCAGCTCGCCCAGATCATACGGTTCGCTCTGGTCGGCGGGGTCAACACCGCGACCTTCTACGGGTTCTACCTCGGGCTGCACCCGTGGATGCCGTACTTCGCGGCGTACACGCTCGCCTTCGTGCTCAGCATGATCGGCTCGTTCTTCCTCAACACGTACTTCACGTACCGCACCCGGCCGACCTGGCGGAAGTTCCTGCTCTTCCCGCTGACCAACCTCACCAACTACGTGGTGACCAGCGTCGGCGTCTACGCCCTGGTCGAGTGGGCCCGCATGAACGACAAGATCGCCCCCCTCGTCGCCGCCGCCGCGGCCATCCCCTTCACGTACGTCCTCTCCCGCCGCATCCTCCTCCGCCCGGCCCCGACCCCCGCGGACGCCTGACGAGCCCCCCGGACACACCCGCGGCCCCCGCCTGATCCAGGCGGGGGCCGCATCCGTATCCGGGGACCGCGCGACGGTTACGCGAAGGGGTCGAAGCCGCGGTATTCCTTTTCGGCCTCGTCGCGCTCGGCCTCCTTGTCACGGCGGCGGGTGACCGCGGCGCGGGGGGCGTCGAAGCGGTGGGCAGAACCTCCCCACGGCCGCTCTCGCGACGCTCGGCCCCAGGGGGCCTCCCTGCTTCGAGACGACCCCCCGGACTCCGTCCGGGCTCCCGGCACACCCCGCGAGCACCAGCTCGGGCAAGGGGCCGGGGCCCTGCGGGTTTACGCGAAGGGGTCGAAGCCGCGGTATTCCTTTTCGGCCTCATCGCGCTCGGCCTCCTTGTCGCGGCGGCGGGTGACCGCGGCGCGGGGGGCGTCGAATCGGTGGGCAGAACCTCCCCACGGCCGCTCTCGCGACGCTCGGCCCCAGGGGGCCTCCCTGCTTCGAGACGACCCCCCGGACTCCGTCCGGGCTCCCGGCACACCCCGCGAGCACCAGCTCGGGCAGGGGGCCGGGGCCCGGCGGGTTACGCGAAGGGGTCGAAGCCGCGGTACTCCTTTTCGGCCTCGTCGCGCTCGGCCTCCTTGTCGCGGCGGCGGGTGACCGCGGCGCGGGGGGCGTCGAATCGGTGATCCTCGCCGCGGCGGCCGAGCATCTCGGCGCCCGCGGCCATGCTGGGCTCCCAGTCGAAGACGACCGCGTCGTCGTCTGAGCCGATGACGACGGCGTCGCCGGCCTTGGCCCCGGCCTTGAGCAGCTCGTCCTCGACGCCGAGGCGGTTGAGGCGGTCGGCGAGGTAGCCGACGGCCTCGTCGTTGGAGAAGTCGGTCTGGCGGACCCAGCGCTCCGGCTTCTCGCCGCGGACGCGGAAGAGCTCGCCGTCGGCGGTGACGGTGAAGCCCGCGTCGTCGACGGCGGCCGGCCGGATGACGACCCGGGTGGACTCCTCCACCGGCCGGGCGGCGCGGGTCTCCGCGACGATCTTCGCCAGCGCGAAGGACAGCTCCCGCAGCCCCTCGTGCGCGACCGCGGACACCTCGAAGACCTGGTAGCCGCGGCCCTCCAGCTCAGGCTTGATCATCTCGGCCAGGTCCCGGCCGTCGGGCACGTCGATCTTGTTCAGGACGACCAGCCGCGGCCGGTCCTCCAGCCCGCCGCCGTACGCCCGCAGCTCCTCCTCGATGGTGTCGAGGTCGCTTGCCGGGTCGCGGTCGGACTCCAGGGTCGCGGTGTCCAGCACATGCACCAGCACCGAGCAGCGCTCCACGTGCCGCAGGAACTCCAGGCCCAGGCCCTTGCCCTGGCTGGCGCCGGGAATCAGACCGGGCACGTCCGCGATGGTGTAGACGGTCGAACCGGCCGTCACTACACCGAGGTTGGGCACCAGCGTGGTGAACGGGTAGTCGGCGATCTTCGGCTTCGCCGCCGACAGCACCGAGATCAGCGACGACTTGCCCGCGCTCGGGTAGCCGACCAGCGCCACGTCGGCGACCGTCTTCAACTCCAGCACGATGTCCCGGGCGATGCCCGGCTCGCCCAGCAGCGCGAAGCCGGGCGCCTTGCGGCGGGCCGACGCCAGCGCCGCGTTGCCGAGGCCGCCGCGGCCGCCCTGGCCCGCGACGAAGGTGGTGCCCTGGCCGACGAGGTCGGCCAGCACGGTGCCGTCCTTGCCGATCACGACCGTGCCGTCGGGCACCGGCAGCACCAGGTCGGTGCCGTCCTTGCCCGAGCGGTTGCCGCCCTCGCCCGGCTTGCCGTTGGTGGCCTTGCGGTGCGGGCTGTGGTGGTAGTCGAGCAGCGTGGTGACGTCCTGGTCGACGACCAGGATCACATCGCCGCCCCGGCCGCCGTTCCCGCCGTCCGGGCCGCCGAGCGGCTTGAACTTCTCCCGGTGCACGGAGGCGCAGCCGTGGCCTCCGTTACCCGCGGCGACATGCAGCTCGACGCGGTCCACGAAGGTGGTCATGGCATTCCTCCAGATACATACGGGTTTGTCGTCGCGCTCTCACGCGTTCTAACACGCCGAGGGCGGCCTCGCTTCCCGTGGTCCACGGGAAGCGAGGTCCGCCCTCGGAGGTGGTGCTCTGTCGCTCTACAGCGCCCGGATCGGAAAGATCAGGCAGCCGGAACGATGTTCACAACACGGCGACCGCGCTTGGTGCCGAACTCGACCGAACCGGCGGCGAGGGCGAACAGCGTGTCGTCCTTGCCGATGCCGACGCCGGAGCCCGGGTGGAAGTGCGTGCCGCGCTGGCGGACGATGATCTCACCGGCGTTGACGACCTGGCCGCCGAAGCGCTTCACGCCGAGCCGCTGAGCGTTGGAGTCGCGACCGTTCCGAGTGGACGATGCGCCCTTCTTGTGTGCCATCTCTCCTCAGTCCCTTACTTCGCAGCCGTGGGGATGCCGGTGATCTTCAGCGCCGTGTACTGCTGGCGGTGACCCTGGCGACGGCGGTAGCCGGTCTTGTTCTTGTACCGCAGGATGTCGATCTTCTGGCCCTTGTGGTGGTCCACGATCTCTGCGTCGACCTTGATGCCGGCCAGCACCCACGGGTCGCTGGTGACGGCGTCGCCGTCCACGACGAGGAGCGTCGAGAGCTCGATCGCGTCGCCGACCTTGCCGGTGGGAATCTTGTCAACCTCGACGATGTCGCCGACAGCAACCTTGTGCTGACGGCCACCGCTACGCACGATTGCGTACACGCGGGACTCACTCTCTTGCTCGATTCGGACCCCTGATGCCAGCCGTCCCAAAAATTCGCGGGGGGCCTCTCCCGGCGGACCGGAAGGGATGTGCTCAGAAGGGGGCGCAGAAACGCCGAAGGTCAAGGCTACGGGGTGCCCCCTGCCCGGTCAAATTCATGCCCGGGCAGTGGAAGAGCGCCCAAAGCGGCCCGGGGAACCGCGCTGCTCGCGCGGAGGACCAGGCACCGGACGTGCCCCGTAGGGGCGCGAGGAACTGCGCGCTCAGCCCCCACCGGCCGGTGGTCCGAAGACAACCGATCTGCCCCTCTGGGGCCGGTGGTGACCTGCAGCCCGGTCATGGGCTGGTCGCGCAGTTCCCCGCGCCCCTTTGGGGCACGACCTCTTCCGCCAGCGCAGCGCGCGTCCCCGCGCCCCTAACGGGGCACTCCGTGGAGACGGTTACTCGGTGGAGGCGGCGGCCTTCTTGGTGGCCGCCTTCTTGGTGGCCGTCTTCTTGGTGGCCGTCTTCTTGGTGGCGGCCTTCTTGGCCGTCGTCTTCTTGGCGGCGGCCTTGCGGGGCGCCCGCTTCTTCGGCTCCGCGTCAGCGGACTCCTCGGCGGACTCCACGGGGGCGGGGACGACCACGACCGCGGCGTCCTCCGCCGCGGCGGGCGACCCCGCAGGGGCACTCACCTTGCGGGTGGCGCGGCGCCGGGTACGGGCCGGAGGCTCGGTGGAGACCTCGGGCTCGCTCAGCGCCACGGCCGCGGGAGCGGACGCCGGCTCCGCGGGGAGGACCACGACCGCGGCCTCCTCCGTCGCGGCGGGCGACCCCGCAGGGGCACTGACCTTGCGGGTGGCGCGGCGCCGGGTACGGGCCGGAGGCGCGGTGTCGACCGTGACGAGGGCCGCGGCCTCCGCCGCCGCCTCCGCCTCGGCGACCGGCTCGCTGACCGGCACAACCACGACGGCGGGCTCGGGCTCGCGGTCCGCCGCGGGGGGCGCACCCGCCGGAGCGGTCGCCTTGCGGCTGCCGCGCCGCCTGCCACGACCGCGCGTGCCGCCCGCGGCGGCCTCGGCCTCCGCGGCGCTGCCGAACCACTCCTCGTCGGGGTCGCCCACCGACGGCACCAGCTCGGACTCGCCGACCTCGATCGGCTCCAGCTCGGGCAGCTCCTCGACGTCCGTCTCCGGCTCCGCCTCGGACTCGGCGTCCGTGTCGGCGTCGGTACGGCCGTGCAGCGGCTCGTGGTCGTGCTCGTGACCGTGGTCGCCGCCCGCACCGGCCTTGCCGCGGCGCTTGCGCTTCCCGCCGCCGCCGGTGGTGGTCGCCTGGTCCATGTGCACGATGACGCCGCGCCCGTTGCAGTGCACGCAGGTCTCGGAGAACGACTCCAGCAGGCCCTGGCCGACCCGCTTGCGGGTCATCTGCACCAGGCCCAGCGACGTGACCTCGGCCACCTGGTGCTTGGTCCGGTCCCGGCCCAGGCACTCCAGCAGCCGCCGCATCACCAGGTCGCGGTTGGACTCCAGGACCATGTCGATGAAGTCGATGACCACGATGCCGCCGAGGTCGCGCAGCCGCAGCTGGCGCACGATCTCCTCGGCCGCCTCCAGGTTGTTGCGGGTGACCGTCTCCTCCAGGTTGCCGCCCTGGCCGGTGAACTTGCCGGTGTTGACGTCGACCACGACCATCGCCTCGGTCTTGTCGATCACCAGCGAGCCGCCGGACGGCAGCCACACCTTGCGGTCCAGCGCCTTGAGGAGCTGCTCGTCGATCCGGTACGTGGCAAAGACGTCGACCTCGGAGGTCCACCGCGACAGCCGGTCGGCGAGGTCGGGCGCGACATGGGTGACGTACTCGTGGATGGTGCCCCACGCCTCGTCGCCGCTGACGATGACCTTGGTGAAGTCCTCGTTGAAGATGTCGCGGACGACGCGGACGGTCATGTCCGGCTCACCGTAGAGAAGGGTCGGGGCGTTGCCGCTCTTCGCCTTCTTCTGGATGTCCTCCCACTGCGACTGCAGCCGCTCGACGTCGCGGCGCAGCTCGTCCTCACTGGCGCCCTCGGCGGCGGTGCGCACGATGACGCCCGCGTCCTCGGGGACGATCTTCTTGAGGATGGTCTTCAGCCGGGCCCGCTCAGTATCGGGCAGCTTGCGGCTGATGCCGGTCATGGAGCCCTCGGGCACGTAGACCAGGTAGCGGCCGGGCAGCGAGACCTGGCTGGTCAGCCGGGCGCCCTTGTGGCCGATCGGGTCCTTCGTCACCTGGACGAGCACCGACTGGCCGGACTTGAGCGCCGACTCGATCCGGCGCGGTCCGCCGGACAGGCCGAGCGCCTCGAAGTTGACCTCACCGGCGTACAGCACCGCGTTGCGGCCCTTGCCGATGTCGACGAACGCGGCCTCCATGGACGGCAGCACGTTCTGCACCTTGCCCAGGTACACGTTGCCGACGTAGCTGGTGGCCTGCTCCTTGTTCACGTAGTGCTCGACGAGGACGTCGTCCTCCAGCACGCCGATCTGGGTGCGGTCGCCGTTCTGCCGCACCACCATGACGCGCTCGACCGCCTCGCGGCGGGCCAGGAACTCGGCCTCGGTGATGATCGGCACCCTGCGGCGGCCCTGCTCGCGGCCCTCGCGGCGGCGCTGCTTCTTGGCCTCCAGCCGGGTGGAGCCCTTGATGGACTGCACCTCGTCGGCGCCGGTGCCCAGCGACTCCTGCTTCTGGCGCGGCTCACGGACCTTGACGACCGTGCGCTCCGGGTCGTCGGAGCCGTTGCCGTCGTCGCCGGCGGAGTCGGAGCCGCGGCGGCGACGGCGCCGACGGCGGCGGCTGGTGCTGGAGCCGGAGCCGCGGTCGTCGTCGTGCGCGTCGTCGGCGGACTCGTCGTCCTCGTGGTCCTCGGCGTCCTCGTCCTCGGCGGACGCGCCCTCGTCGTCGGTGGCCGTGGCGTCGTCATGGTCGCCCGCGTCGCCACGGCGACGGCGGCGGCCACCGCGACGGCGGCGGCGCGACGGACGGTCCTCGCCGTCGGCGTCGGTGTCGTGGTCCGCGTCGTGCTCGGTGTCGGTGTCCTCGGTGTCGCTGTCCGTCTCCTCGACGGCGGGCGCGGCGGCGGCGAGCTGCTCGGCCTGCGCTCCCCCACGGCGGCGGCGACGGCGGCGCGGACCGCCCTCGTGCTCCTCCGCGTCCTCCTCCGCGGCCGGCTCGGCGGGCGCGGCGACCGGCTCGGCGGTCGGCGCCTGGAAGACCGGCGGCTGGAACATGGCGGTCGGCGGGCGTACGGCGCGGCGGCGGCCACGCGTCGGGGCGGGCTCGCTCACCTCGAGGGTGATGGACGCGGCGGTGATGCCGAACGCGGCGGCGAGCGCCTCGACGGCCTGCTCCCTCGCGGCCTCGACGGTGTCGCCGTAGCCGCGGATCTCGTAGGCGTCGTCGACCTCGACGGCCCAGCCGTCGCCGTCCCGCAGCGCCTGGCCGGTGTAGGCGGTCGCCACGGCGGCGGGCTCGGTGGCCTCGGTCACGTCGTCGTCCGCCGCGGCCGCGAGGGCCTCCTCGCGCGGGGCCAGCGCCCCGGGCTTCAGCCGTCGCGAGCCGTCGCCTCCGGAGAAGGTGGCGGCGGGCGGCGCCGCGGCCCTCTTGCGGGTGCGCCGCGCGCGGGGCGCGGTGGCTTCGGCGGCGTCCTCGGCCGCGGGCGCGGTGACGGCCTCGGGGGCCGTCTCGGCGACGGGCGCGGCGGGCGCGTCCTCGGTCGCGGGAGCGCCCGCGGGGGCGGTGGCCTTGCGGGTGGCACGGCGGCGGGTGCGCGCGGGGGCCGCGGAGGTCTCCTCGGCGGGCGCGGCGGCGGCCTCGTCGGCGACCGGGGCCTCGGTGGGCGTCACCGCGGCGGGGGTCTCCTCCGCAGCGGCCTCCTCGGCGGGCGCGGGGGCCGCGACCTTGCGGGTGGCACGGCGGCGGGTGCGCGCGGGCGCCGCGGAGTCGGACTCGGGCTCGCGGGCGGCGTCGGCCGGGGCGCTCGCGTCGGCGGCCTCGGTGGTCGTAGCGGCCTCGCCCGCCGGGGCGGTGGCCTTACGGGTGGCGCGGCGGCGGGTACGCGCGGGGGCGGCGTCACCGCTGTCAGCGGCGGCCTCGGCCGTCTCGGTGACGGCGGGCTCGGCCGCGGCTTCGGCGGCCGGCTCGGGCGCCGCGACCTTGCGGGTCGCCCGGCGGCGGGTACGCGCGGGGGCGGCGTCGCCGCTGTCGGCGGCCGGGGCGCTCTCGTCGGCGGCCGTGACGGAGCCGCTCTCGGTGGTCTCGGCGGCGGCAGCCGCCTTCTTACGGGTGGCGCGGCGGCGGGCGGGCGCGGCGGGCGCGTCCTCGCCGGAGGCGGCTGCGGCGTCCGGGGTGCCGGCGGCGGCCGCCTCTTCCGCGGAGCCCGCGGCGGGCGGACCCGCGGGGCGGGAGGCGGCGCGACGGCGGCGGCGCGGGGCCGCGGACTCGTCCGCGGGGTTCGCGCCCGCGGCGGAGGCGTCGGAGGGTTCGTTGGCGTCGGTCTGGTCGAGCATTCGGGCAGTGCTCCCGTCATGCTCCCGGGCGCCGCGTCCATGTCCGGTGGCGGCGGGCCGCTTGGTCGCGGAGCCGCTGTCCGGGGGCGCGGGCGCCGCACGGGAGCTGCTGTGTCGCTCGTCGGCGCCGCATCGGCGGCTCGACGAAAGTCTCATGTGGTCAGCGGCGCCGGTCCCGGGTGGCTCCCTGGTGCGTCGGCGACGCAGTGACGACGTGGCTACGCGGAACCGGCAGGTACCGCCACAGCGTCGCGATCTGGCGCGAGCGGGTCGGTGACCGTGCCGGACTCCTCGTCGAGCGGCCCCTGCGCCAGCCTGGTCACCGCTGCGGGGACCGGCGGCGCGAGGTCGGCCGTCGCATGGAGGCCGGACAGTACGTCGTCGGGTCGTACGGCAGGTGTCAGGTGCCGCACAACCAGCCGCAGTATCGCACAGGCGCGGTCCTGCGGCCTATCGACACCCTGTTCGGACGTGTCCGCGACGTGCGGGCCGTCCGTGGTGTCGCTGTCGTCACTCACGACGCCGAGCTGGATGACGGCGGCGCGGGTGTCGAACGAACGGATGCCGTTCTTGGTCTTGCGCTGTACTTCCACGGTCTCCGCGGCCAGGAAAGCCGCGACGGCCGCGGACGCCTCGGCGGGTGCGACCCCGTCGAGCCGGAGCTGCCAGACGGACGCCTCCAGCCGGTCGGCGAGCCCAGGGGTACGGGCTTCGACGGCTTCCGTGATGTCGAGGCCGGTGGGCAGCGACTCGTCGAGCAGCAGCCTCAGCTTCTCCGGGTCACGGTGCTGCGCGAGGGCGATCTCCAGATACTCCGCCTCGCTGCCGACGCCGGTGGGTGCGGCGTTGGCGTACGACACCTTGGGATGCGGGGTGAAACCGGCCGAGTACGCCATCGGCACCTCGGCGCGGCGCAGGGCCCGCTCGAAGGCGCGCTGGAAGTCGCGGTGGCTGGTGAACCGGAGGCGGCCGCGCTTGGTGTAGCGCAGGCGGATGCGCTGCACCGCGGGTGCGGGCGGCGGGCCTTCGGGCTGTCGCTTGCCCAGTGTCGTTCAGTCCCTCGTGCGTGTCACGGCGTGGGAGAGAGCTCGGTGAGCCCTCCGTTCGTCCTACCCAAGGTTACGCCGCATCGCACATTGCTCATGACGCGCCTGTGGACAACGGCCGCGCAGCGGGTCGCGCGTACGGTGGCGCGCGGTCACCCGACGGGCGGCGGCGACTGCCCGGCGGCCGTTTCGCCCACCGGCTCCCGTACGGCGTCGCCGAGCGGCTTCACCGCGCTCACCTGCCGTACGGTCTCCGCCGGCGCCGTACCGAAGAGCGCCCTCCTGGTGTCGGCGCGGAGCTGGCGCAAGGTGCTGCGGGCCTCGGCCACCGCCTCCCGCACCGGGGTCCACAGGGCGCGGCGTGACCAGCGGCCCGCCGCGCGCAGGCCGCGGACGACGGGGGCGCCGGTGTGCCGCCACAGCCAGGTCAGCGGCACCGCGATCAGGACGCGCCCGAGCCACCGCAGGCCGCGGCCCACGGCGCGCGAGACATACCCGGTGACGCGCCAGGCGTGGCCCAGGGCGGCGGCGACCTCCCGGCCGACGGGCAGCAGAATCCTCCGCCATACGAAGACGACGGGTATGACCAGCAGCACACGCAGCAGCCAGGCGGCGCCGTACGTGACGGCCCGCAGCGTCCACCGCACCCCGTGGCCGACCGGCACGAGCACGTACCGCCAGAGGGCGACGGCCGGCGCCACGACCGCGTACCGCACCAGGAAGGTGACCGCGGCGGCCACCGCGCGGGCGACCGGCACCAGGAGGTGCCGCCACAGCGCGCGGGCGGGGACGACGAGCAGATAGCGGCCGAGCCAGGTGGCGCCGAGGCCGAGACCGGTGCCGACGTTGCGCGCCAGCCGTGCCAGGGCGTGGCCGACGGGGGTCAGGACGTGGCGGTAGAGGGCGGTGAGGGGCAGCACGAGCAGCCGCTCGACGGCCCATCCGATGCCCGCGGCCGTCATCCGCACCGCCCAGGCGATGCCGCGGCCGACCGGCACGAGCACGTACCGCCAGAGCACGACCAGCGGCAGCGCGACCAGATACCTGGCCAGGAAGGCGGCCGGAACCACCACGAGCGTGCGCCACACCCACAGGAGCGCGGCCCCGAACGCCCGCAGCGGCGGAAGCAGCAGGCGCCGCCACAGCCACCTCACCCCGGCGCTGACGCCGCGGCCCGCGGCGGCCAGCGCGTCCCAGACGAGCCGCAGCGGAAGGACGACGGCGAAGGCGATCAGCCGCACCGGCATCCGCACGGCGACGACGAGACACCCGCCGCCGTCGGCTGGTTGGCTGCCCGGCACGGCGCCACTCACGGCGCCGGACTTCCGAACCGGCACCCGGTCGCCGGTCGCGGCGCGCCACTCGGCGCCGGGCACGGATTCGGCACGGGGCGCGGCCTGGTCGGCGGAGGCACCGGACAGTGCACCGGAGGCGGAGCCGTCCCTCGGGGCCGGAACGCCGCTCCCCCGTGCGTCCGCCCGCTCGTCCCCACCCTCGAAAGCCATGGCCAGAACGTTAGCCCGTGTGCGCGGCGGCGGCCGAAGTCGGCACCCAGTAGCGGAGTTTCTCGCCGCGGCGGTCCTCGAAGACACCGCCGCATGCCTCGATCACCTTGCGGGAGGCGGTGTTGGTGGTGTCGCAGGTGACCAGTGCGGGGTCGACGCCGAGTGCGGCGCTGACCGGCAGGGTGGCGCGGAGCATGGCGGTGGCGTGGCCGCGGCGGCGGACCGAGGCGCGGATGTCGTAGCCGATGTGGCCGCCGTACTCGCGCAGGAAGTCGGTGAGGCGGTGCCGGATGGCGATCCGCCCGAGGTACTCGTCGCCGTCGACCCACCACAGATTGGTGCAGGGCACCCGGCCCGCCGGGCGCGGCGCGTTCTCGTCGCCCTGGGAGAGGAGTTCCGCGACGTACTCGGCGAAGACCGCGGGTTCCTGCCACCGCGCGCCGCGCTGTTGTATGTCGTGCCCGACCATGGAGTTGTCGTCCGCCGCTCCCCGGCCCTCGGCTCTGAACTCGTCCATGGCGGCGAGGAAGGAGTGGTGGAAGCGGACGTCCGGTGCGATGAGCTGCGGCATCGTCTCAGTCTGCCGAAACGGCTCCGGCCGGGCCACCGCATTCTCGGCCCGGCCGGAGCCGTCATCGGGATGTCACCGGGATCTCACCGGGACTCAGGGCGCCTGAGCCCTCAGACCGCGACCGGTTCGGCATCCGGGTCGACGCCCTCCAGGTACTCCTCGGAGACCTCCTTCGGGCCGAACGGCCACACCTTCTCGTAGCGCGACCACAACACGAAGGCGACGCAGCCGATCGCGACCCAGGCCAGCGACCATTCGATGGGGTGACGGCCGGGCGAGTTCTTGTCGGCGTAGCCGTAGATGACCAGCCAGCCGATCAGCGCGACGACGGCCGGCACCGGGTAGAGCCACATCTTGTACGGGCGGCGCAGTCCCGGCTGGCGCTGCCGCAGCAGCACGACGGCGAGGACCTGTGCGAGCGCCTGGACGATGATCATCACGGTGGTGAGCAGCTGGATCAGCGTCTGCAGGTCGGTGTGGCGGCCGATGAGGAAGCCGATCGCGGTGATCACGCCCATCGCCGCCAGCCCCCAGACGGGGAAGCGGTGCCGTGGGTGCAGCTTGCCGAACGGCCGGAAGAAGACGCGTTCGCGCGCGGCGTCGAATGGCACCCGGGAGCCGCCGAGCAGGCCGGTGAAGACGGAGGCGAAGGCCGTGATCAGGATCAGTACGGTGACGGTGTCCGCGGCGCCCTTGCCCCATGTCTTCTCCAGCACGGCGGAGGCGATGGAGGTGGAGGCGATGTCGTCGGGGTTGAGCATGCGATGCCAGTCGATCACGCCCAGCGTCCCGATCTGCAGCATCAGGTAGATGGCCATGATGCCGAGGATCGAGTAGATGATCGAGCGCGGCAGCACCCGGCCCGGCTGCTTGATCTCGGCACCCATGTACGCGGTGGTGTTGTAGCCGAGGTAGTCGTAGATGCCGATGGTCAGACCCGCCGCGAAACCGGTCCAGAAGTGGCCGTGGGTCACCGCGAAGGCGTTGTGCGGGTAGGTGAAGGCCAGGTGGCCGGAGAAGCCGGTGGCCGCGGCGATGATCACCATCAGCACGGACGCGATCATCACCAGCCACATCACGGTGGTGATCCGCGCGATGTGCTCGATGCCGCGCCACAGCAGCAGCACCACGACAAGGATCACGCCGAGGCCGACCAGGTCTCCGGTGGTCTTGCCCATGTGCGGGGCGAGATAGCCCAGGTACTGCACGAAGCCGACGACCCCGGTGGACATGATCAGCGGGATGAAGAGCATCGCCGTCCACACGAACAGGAACGGCATCAACTTGCCGCTGCGGTACTGGAACGCCTGCCGCAGATACACGTAGCTGCCGCCGGAACCGGGCATCGCCGCGCCCAGTTCGGCCCAGATCAGTCCGTCGGCGAGGGCGAGGATCGCACCCGCGACGAAGCCCATGATCGCCTGCGGTCCGCCGAACGCGCCCACCATCAGCGGGATGGTGACGAACGGCCCGATGCCGCACATCTGGCTCATGTTGATCGCGGTGGCCTGGAAGAGGCCGATACGTCGGACGAAGCCGCCAGCGGGCGGCGGGCTACCGGACATGTGGTGCTCCGAGGCTTGGTGGTGACGTGGGGACGCCGAGGTGCGATTAAGTTAAGTTCCCTTACTAAGACTGGTCAAGAGGTATCCACGACTTCACGACTTCTGCCCACTTCCTGGACTCATACGTGAGAATGGCGGCATGACCAGCAGCGACGGTGGCTCCGAGCAGCCCTGGAACCAGCAGCGACTGCGCAGCACCAACGAACGCATGCTGCTGGAGCGCCTGCGCACGGGCGCGGCCTCCCGTGCCCAACTCGCCCGCGAGACCGGCCTGTCCAAGCCCACCGTCTCCAGCGCGCTGGCCGCGCTCGAAGCCTCGGGCCTGGTACGGGAAGCGGGCCTGCACACCCCCGAACGCGGGCGTGTCGCCGTGCTCTACGTCCCCGATCCGGCCGCGGGCTACGCGCTCGGCATCGACATCGGCCGCGCCTGGCTGCGCATCGCGCTCGCGGACCTGGACGGTACGGTCGTGGCCCGCGCCGACGTACGCAACCGCGCGCGCACCTCGGGCGCGATGGCCGACCTGGTCGTGGCCACCGCCCACCAGGTCGTCGCGGACTCCGGCGTCTCCCCCGACAAGGTCGCCCACGCCGTCGTCGGCACCCCCGGTGTCTACGACTCAGAGGCCCGCCGCGTCCGCTACGCCATGCATCTGCCCGGCTGGGGCCGCGCCGGTCTCTTCGACCGGATGCGCGACGAACTCGGCGTGCCCCTCGCGGTGCACAACGACGCCAACCTCGCCGCGCTGGGCGAGCACGCCTTCGGCGTCGGCACGGGCAGCCGGCTGTTCGTCTACGTCATGATCGGCACCGGCCTCGGCATGGGCGTGGTCGCCGACGGCCGCCTGTTCACCGGCGCCCACGGCGCCGCGGGTGAGATCGGCTTCCTTCCCTGGTCGGGCCGCACCGAGCCCGACACCCTGGAGGACGCGGTCTCGGCGGAAGCGGTCGTCCGCGCCGCCCGCGCCCTCGGTATGACCGGCCCGCTGACCGCGAAGGCCGTCTTCGGCGCGGCCCGCACCGGCGACCCGGCGGCCGTCGCCGCCGTCCGGCAGGAGGGCGAGCGGCTCGCCCACACCGTCGCCGCCGTCGCCGCCGTCCTCGACCCCGACCTCGTCGTCCTCGGCGGCGGCGTCGGCCACAGCGCCGACCTCCTCCTGGAGACGGTCGACACCACCATGCGCCGCCTCACCCCGCTACGCCCCAAGGTCGCCGCGAGCGCCCTCGGCGAGGACGCCGTCCTGCTGGGCGCGGTCGCCACCGCCCTCACCACCGCGCGCGACGTCGTCTTCGACCAGCGCTCGGCGGGCCCGTCACCGAACGGAAGCCGGGCAGCGCACTGACGCCTGTCCGGCGGATCACGCCCTCCTGGGCGACAGCACGCCCGAGGCGCCCTCGGGGAGTTCGGCTCTCAGGGTGCGGCGGGGGCCGCGAGGCCCGGGCCGCCCTGGGGGACGACCGTCGGCTCGGGGCCGTCGGGGTCCGGATGCGGGCGGGCGTCGCCGAAGAGCGCGGCGGCCAGGGCGACACCGGCGGCGGCTCCGGCGAGTTGGGCGGCGACGAACGGCGCCACCGACGCCGGGGCGATCCCGGCGACGGTGCCGGTGAAGGCCCGGCCCACCGTCACCGCCGGGTTGGCGAAGCCGCTGGAGGAGGTGAACCAGAAGGCCGCGCCGATGTACGAGGCCACCGCGACCGGCGCCTGGGCGGCCCGTCCGGTCCTGCTCAACCCGAGGACCAGCAGGACGAGTCCGGCCGTCGCCACCCCCTCGGCCAGCCACAGATGCACCCCTGACCGTTCGTAGGTGGCCCACTTCACCAGGGGCTCGGCGAACATGGCGTCGGCCAGCACGGTGCCGCCGACCGCCCCCGCGATCTGCGCGGGCACGTACGCGGCCACCTCCCGTACGGTCAGCCCCGCACCGCCACGCCGGGCGGCGTACCAGGACGCCGCCGAGACCACCGGGTTGAGATGGGCGCCGCTGATCGGCCCGAGCAGCGCGATGAGCACCCCGAGACCGAGGGCGGTCGCCAGCGAGTTGGCGAGCAGCTGCACTCCCGCGTCATGGGTCAGCCCGGCGGCCTGACGGGCGGATCCGACGACCACCGCGGCCAGTGCGGCCGTCCCCACCGCCTCGGCGGCGACGCGGCGCGCGAGCGAGGCGGTCACGCGCGCTCCTCCGCGACGCGCGGGCGCGGCGACGCCACCGGCCCCGCCCCGGGCCCTCCCCCCAGCGCCGTGGCCAGCCGGTCGAGGGCCGCGGGCAGCGAGCGGTAGTACACCCAGGTCCCGCGCCGCTCGGCAGCGACCAGCCCGGCCTGCCGCAGCAGCTTCAGGTGGTGCGAGATGGTCGGCTGGGACAGCTCGAACTCGGGCGTCATGTCGCACACACAGACCTCGCCGCCCTCATGCGACGCGATCATCGACAGCAACCGGAGGCGTACCGGGTCGCCCAGCGCCTTGAAGACCCTCGCGAGGTCGGCGGCCTGCTCCTCGTCCAGCGGCGCGGCCGCGAGACCCGTGCAGCAGACGGCGGAATCGCCCGGCGGGCCCATCACCTCGAGCTCTTGTTTCGACACCCTTCTATCTTGACGTTTGTCGAATCAGTCGACAAGTGCGGACCGCCGCCGCATGACGCGTGCTCAGGACCGCCCGAACACCGAGATGCAGCCGCGGCGCACTGTCCTTACCGTGGAAACCGGGGCCGCGCCCCCGAGGGCGCCCCGCCCGTCGCCGTCGCGCCGGGGCCCGTACACGACCTGGAGATGGTCGGCATGACCACATCGTCAGAAACCCCCGTCCTGGACACCCTTGCCGCGATGACGCTCGACTCGGTCGAACGCTGCGGGCTGCCCCCTGACACCCTGATCCTCATCCGGATCGCCGCCCTCGCCGCCATGGACGCCCCGGCGGCCTCGTACCTCGCCCACATCGACCCGGCGATCCAGAGCAACCTGAGCGCGGCCGAGGTACAGGACGTCCTGGTCGCGATCGCGCCGGTCGTCGGCACCGCCCGCGTCATGTCCGCCGCCACCCACATCACCGAGGCCCTCGGCTACGCGATCGCGGTCGCCGAAGGCGAGGGCACGCCCTAGTTCCCCGCCTCCCACACGCCGAGCCACTGCTCGGCGCCGTAGTCCTCGAACCGCGCCACCTCGGTGAAGCCGAGCTTCTCGGCGACGCGCATCGAGGGGATGTTGGCGGTCTGGGTGGAGAGGACCACCGGCTCGCCGGGGAGGGCGGTGGCGAACCAGCCGAGTGCCGCGGCGCACGCCTCGGTCGCGTACCCGTGTCCCCATGCCCGCGGCAGGAACATGTAGCCGAGTTCAGCCTCGCCGCCGTCCCGCCGGATGTGGCCCAGGCGTTCGGCGTCCCGCCGGTCGAAGCTGACCATGCCGACCATCGCGCCGTCGCACTCCACCACGAAGACCCCGGGCCGCAGCCCGGGTATCTCCGGCATCGCCCGCTCGAGTGCGTCCCGCGGCCGCGCACCCCCGACGTACGTCCCGACCTCCGGCGAGGCGAACAGCTCGACGAACGTCGTACGGTCCCGCGCCAGCGGCTCGCGCAGCACGAGCCGCTCGGTCGCGATCGGGGCGGGCGGCCAGCCGGCGACAGGTCCAAGATCACTCATCCGGGCAACCTACCCCAACCCCCCGGGCCGCCCGGGAGCATCAGCCGGCACCGGTGTCCCGAGCGTGTGGCGGACCGCGGTGCGGAGCCAGTGGTGGGCGCCGTCGGCGGTGTGGCGGGGGTGCCAGGCCATGCCGATGGTGACCGGGGGGAGGGGCAGGGGGATGTCGAGGAGGTGGAGTCCGAGGGCGTGGGCGTGGTCGGTGAGAGGTGAGGGGGCAGCGCCGGGGAAGGCGGCGGGGACGAGGCAGACGAGGTCGCTGCCGCCCGCAAGGGCCATCGCCGCCAGATGGCTGGGCAGGACGACGCTGACCCGCCGCCGGAGGTCCAGCTCCGCCAGGGCGGTGTCGAGGGGGCCGGTGAAACGGCCGCGGCGGCTGACCGCGACGTGTTCCGCGGCGGCGAGCCGTGCCGGGGTCAACGGCCCCTCGGTGAGCGGATGACCGGGCCGGACGCCCGCCACCATACGGAGCCCGACCAGCTCCTCGACCCGGGTCTCCGGGTCCACATGGCCGATGGCCCCGACCTCCAGGTCGATCCGGCCGTCGCGCAGCGCGGGTCCTGCCTCCAGCTCCTCGCCCCGGATCCGGAACGAGACCCCCGGCGCCTCCTCCTGCGCCCGTCGCAGCAGCCCCGGGCCCAGCGCCGCGCCGATCAGGTCGGCGGCCTGGAGCGTGAAGGTGCTGCGCAGACCGGCCGGGTCGACGCTCGCGCCGGGACTGAGCAGCGCGCTCAGGCCGCGTACCACCGCGGCCGCCTCCTCGCGCAGCGCCTGGGCGCGCGGGGTGGGAACCATCGTCTGCCCGGCCCGCACCAGGATCGGGTCCTGGAGCACGCGCCGCAGCCGGGCGAGCGTACGGCTCATCGCGGCGGGCGAGGTGTGCAGGCGCGCGGCGGCGCGGGTCACGCTGTGCTCGGCCAGCAGGGCGTCCAGCGCGATGGCGAGGTTGGCGTCGATGACCGGATTCGGGCTGCTCACCAGCGTTATTCCATTTCCGTCAATGATTGCGTGCCGAAGTTCCCATTGTGGCAGCACTGATGCCCTCCGCAGGATGAAGGGCGTACCGAACCAGTGCGACCTGCGAGGTTTTCTTGATCGTCATCACTGCTCCCACCGGGAACATCGGCCGCCACCTGCTCTCACGGCTCCTGGACTCCACCCCCGCCGCGGGCGAGGAACTCCGCGTGATCGTGCGCGACCCCGCCCGGCTCCCGGAGGCGGCACGCGAACGCGTCGAGGTCGTCACCGGCTCGCACGCGGAGCCCGAGGTCCTCCACCGCGCCTTCGAGGGGGCGGACGCCGTCTTCTGGCTCGTCCCCCCGGACGCCACGCTGACCCCGTACGACGCCTACAGCGCGTTCACCCGCCCCGCCGTCACGGCGCTCGCCGCCCACGGTGTCGGCCATGTCGTCGGCGTCTCCGCGCTCGGCCGCGGCACTCCTCTCGCCGACCGGGCCGGTCTCGTCACGGCCTCGCTCGCCATGGACGACCTGATCGCCGAATCCGGCGCCGCCTACCGGGCGCTGGCCAACCCGTCCTTCTTCGAGAACCTCCTGGAGGAGGCCGCCTCGATCCGCGACGACGGCTGCTGGACCGACACCGTCGACCCCGACCGCAAGGCCCCCTTGGTCGCCGTCGCCGACATCGCCGCGGCCGCCGCCGGCCTGCTGCTGGACCGCTCATGGACCGGCACCGGCAGCGTCCCCGTCCTCGGCCCGCGGGACCTCTCCCCCAACGACCTGGCCCGCGTCATGACCGGGCAACTCGGCCGCCCCGTCCGCTACGTACGCCAGTCGCTCGACGACCTGTACTCCACCCTCGTCGGCTACGGCCTCAACAAGGAATTCGTCCAGGGCATCGTCGACATGAAGCGCGCCAAGGACGACGGCCTCGACGCAGGCGTCACCCGCACCCCGGCCACCGCCTCCCCCACCACCTTCGAGCAGTGGTGCGCCGAGACCCTCGAGCCCGCCGTCCTCGTCGGCACCGAGAACGGCTACGCCCACACCTACGGCCTCGCCCCGGTCGCCACCATCACCACCTGACCCCCGCCGCACCCGCCCCACCACACGCCGATGCCCTCCGGCCGCACATCAGCAGGAGGGCATCGGTGTTGTGGAGTGACGGCTCAGACGACGGTCAGGGGCAGCAGCTTCTGGCCCGTGGGGCCGACCTGGATGTGGGTGTCCATCTGGGGACACACACCGCAGTCGAAGCACGGGGTCCAGCGGCAGTCGTCGACCTCGGTTTCGTCGAGGGCGTCCTGCCAGTCCTCCCAGAGCCAGTCCTTGTCGAGGCCGGAGTCGAGGTGGTCCCAGGGGAGGACTTCCTCGACGGTGCGCTCGCGGGTGGTGTACCAGGGGAGGTCGACGCCGAGGGCGGGGAGCTGGGACTCGGCGGCGCGGAGCCAGCGGTCGTAGGAGAAGTGCTCGCGCCAGCCGTCGAAGCGGCCGCCGTCCTCGTAGACGGCGCGGATGACGGCGCCGACGCGGCGGTCACCGCGGGAGAGCAGTCCCTCGATGATGCCGGGCTTGCCGTCGTGGTAGCGGAAGCCGATGTTGCGGCCGTACTTGCGGTCGCCGCGGATGGCGTCGCGCAGCTTCTCCAGGCGGGCGTCGGTCTCCTCGACGCCGAGCTGGGGGGCCCACTGGAAGGGGGTGTGCGGCTTGGGGACGAAGCCGCCGATGGAGACGGTGCAGCGGATGTCGTTCTGGCCGGTGACCTCGCGGCCCTTGGCGATGACCTTCTTCGCCATGTCGGCGATCTGCAGCACGTCCTCGTCGGTCTCGGTGGGCAGACCGCACATGAAGTAGAGCTTCACCTGCCGCCAGCCGTTGCCGTAGGCGGTGGCGACGGTACGGATCAGGTCCTCTTCGGAGACCATCTTGTTGATGACCTTGCGGATCCGCTCGGAGCCGCCCTCGGGGGCGAAGGTGAGGCCGGAACGGCGGCCGTTGCGGGTGAGTTCGTTGGCGAGGTCGATGTTGAAGGCGTCGACCCGGGTGGAGGGCAGCGACAGGCCGATCTTGTCCTCTTCGTACCGGTCAGCGAGGCCCTTGGCGATGTCGGCGATCTCGGTGTGGTCGGCGGAGGACAGCGACAGCAGGCCGACCTCCTCGAAGCCGGTGGCCTTGAGGCCCTTCTCCACCATCTCGCCGATGCCGGTGATGCTGCGCTCACGGACCGGGCGGGTGATCATGCCCGCCTGGCAGAAGCGGCAGCCGCGGGTGCAGCCGCGGAAGATCTCCACGGACATCCGCTCGTGCACGGTCTCGGCCAGCGGCACCAGCGGCTGCTTGGGGTACGGCCACTCGTCGAGGTCCATGACGGTGTGCTTGGAGACCCGCCACGGCACGCCGCTGCGGTTGGGGACGACGCGGGAGATGCGGCCGTCGGCCAGGTACTCGACGTCGTAGAAGCGCGGTACGTAGACGCCGCCGGTCTTCGCCAGCCGCAGCAGCACCTCGTCGCGGCCGCCGGGGCGGCCCTCGCTCTTCCAGGCGCGGATGACCTCGGTCATCTCCAGGACGGCCTGCTCGCCGTCGCCGATCACGGCGGCGTCGATGAAGTCGGCGATCGGCTCGGGGTTGAAGGCGGCGTGCCCGCCGGCCAGCACGATCGGGTCGTCGAGGGTGCGGTCGGCGGCGAGCATCGGGATGCCCGCGAGGTCGAGCGCGGTGAGCATGTTGGTGTAGCCCAGCTCGGTGGAGAAGCTGAGGCCGAAGACGTCGAAGGCACCGACCGGGCGGTGGCTGTCGACGGTGAACTGCGGCACACCGTGCTCGCGCATCAGCGCTTCCAGGTCGGGCCACACGCTGTACGTGCGCTCGGCGAGGACGCCGTCACGCTCGTTGAGCACCTCGTAGAGGATCATGACGCCCTGGTTCGGCAGTCCCACCTCGTAGGCGTCCGGATACATCAGTGCCCAGCGCACGTCGGCGCTGTCCCAGTCCTTGACGGTGGAGTTCAGCTCGCCGCCGACGTACTGGATCGGCTTCTGGACGTGCGGGAGAAGTGCTTCCAGGCGCGGGAAGACCGACTCGACAGGCATCTCGGCGACTTTCATCAGACGGCTGGGGGCGCCCCGGACCGACGGCCACGGGGGTGGGTGACCCTCAAGGGTACCCGGAGCTCAGACCGTCCGGTCCGCCCTGCGCCACGCCTCGGGCAGCGCGGCCTCGACCGCCGCCGCGAGATCCCGCTCGGCCTGGACCAGGACGGCGTAGGCGGTGCCGCGCTCCCCCGCCGCGTGGGCCTGCTCGCTCACCAGCAGCAGCGCGTCGCGGCACAGCACGCTGTCCTGGTGCTCGCCGAGCAGCTGCTGCACGCCCTTCATCCGGGCGGTGTGCGCGGCGGCGGGCGCGCCGAGCACCGCTTCCGCGGCCTCGCTGGCGTAACGGGCCCGCTTGGCGGACTTGCGGGCCTCGTGCAGCGCGGTGTCCCGGTCGTGGCCGGGCGGCAGTGCGAGGGCGTCCTCGATCTGCCGCCGCAGCCGGGCGTGGTCGCGGCGTACGGTCTCGGCGGCGGCCTCGGGCGCGGGGGCCGCGGCGGCGGGCCGGTACGGGGGCGCGGTGAGCAGCGCCTCCAGCCGGTCGAGGAGGGCGTAGTAGCGGCCGCCGCTGAGGATGCGGACGACGGAGCCGTGCGAGTCGTCGTGGGTGTCGGCGGCGAGTGCGCCCAGCCGCTCGCGGACGGCGGCGGTGGCGAGCTTCGGGTCGAGTGCGGCGAGCCGCTGGTCGAGGCGTTCGGCGAGCACCTCGCGGTCGCGTTCCATGCCGAGGACGGCGGCCAGCCATTTCAGCTCGGCGCCGAGCGGGTCGGTGGCCTCGCGGTCGAGTTCCCTGCGGAAGCTCTTGAAGGCGCTGCGGGCCCTGCGGGTGGCGACCCGCATGCGGTGGACGGCGTCGGGCTCGTCGCGGCGGACCAGCGGGTCGAGGGCGATGATCGCGGCCAGTTGCGCGTAGAGGTACGCGGTGGCGGTGGAGCCCGCGGTGCCGGGGGTGCCGGTGGGCGGTACGGGGGCGGGCGGGGTGGCGGCCAGCCGGTCGCCGAGGGCGCGGGCGAGTTTGGAGCGGGACCGGGAGCGGCGCAGCCCGGCCGCTTCGAGCCGGGCCTCGACGGCGTCGAGCAGTTCGGGGCCGCCGCGTACGAGTTCCACCTCGGTCTCCGACCAGGTGGGACCGGGTTCGGCGGTCACTTCGTCGAGGGCGATCTCGGCGAGGGCGCGGCCCGCCTCGTCCAGCAGCAGCACCCGCTGCCGCGTGGTGCGCAGCCGGACGACGGGGGCCAGCGGGCGGCCTCTGAGCAGGGCCGCGACCTCGGTGCGCAGTGTCTTGGGGGGCTTGGTGGTACGGCCGAGGGGGACGCGTACCTCGGTACGGGTGTCGGCCTCGGTGGTGGGGAGTTTCAGGTGCCAGCCCGCGTCGTCGCCGCCGGTGCGGCGGCGCAGGGTGGTGCGGTGGGCGGCCAGGGCCAGGTCGGCGGTGTCGTAGTAGACGGCGTCGAGCCGGGCGGTCTCCAGGGTTCTGGTCCCGGCGACGGCGGGGAGCCCTTCGAGGTCGGGAGCGACCGCGTGCTGCCCGTGGCGGTCACCGGCCTCGTACTTGCGCTCGGTCTCACGTACGCGCTGGCCCATGGTGGGACGGTAGTCGCGGGTCCGGCCCGGGGCAATGGGGCGCCCACCCACTGGTCAGCCCGTGGGGCCGTCCGGTGGGCGGGCGGGGGTCACCGGGTCACGCGGACATGGGGCGCTGCATCCGCACCGACTGGAGCAGTCCGATGGCCACGCAGTTGGCGAACATGGATGATCCGCCGTATGACACAAAGGGCAAGGGGATACCCGCCACCGGCATGATGCCGAGCGTCATGCCGATGTTCTCGAAGGACTGGAAGGCGAACCAGGCGACGATCCCGGCGGCGACGATCGTGCCGTAGAGGTCGGTGGCGTTGCGCGCGATCGCGCAGGCGCGCCAGAGGATGATCCCGATCAGGACGATGATCAGGGCGGCGCCGACGAAGCCGAGTTCCTCGCCCGCGACCGAGAAGACGAAGTCGGTCTGCTGCTCGGGGACGAACTGGCCGGTGGTCTGGCTGCCGTGGAAGAGTCCCTTGCCGAGCAGTCCGCCGGAGCCGATGGCGATCCGGGCCTGGCTGGTGTTGTAGCCGACGCCGGAGGGGTCGAGGGCGGGGTTGGCGAAGGCGGCGAAGCGGTCGATCTGGTACTTGTCCAGGATGCCGAGCTGCCAGATCGCCAGCGAGCCGCCGACGCCGGCGGCGATCAGGCCGAAGACCCAGCGGTTGGAGGCGCCGGAGGCGAGCAGTACGCCGAGCACGATCGCGGCCAGCACCATCACCGAGCCGAGGTCCGGCATCAGCATGATGATCGCTATGGGCAGCGCGGCCAGGCCGAGGGCCTGGACGACGGTGCGGTGGTCGGGATGCTCGCGGTCGCCCGCGTCGACCCGGGCGGAGAGCACCACCGCCATGCCGAGGATGATCGCGATCTTGACGAACTCCGACGGCTGGAGGGAGAAGCCGCCGCCGATGACGATCCAGGAGTGGGCGCCGTTGACGGTCGAGCCGAGCGGGCTGAGTACGGCGAGGATGCCGAGGATCGCCAGCACGTAGTAGAAGGGCACGACGCCGCGCATCCGGCGGTGCCCTATGGCGACCGCGCCGACGGCGAGCGCCGCGCCGATCCCGGCGTTCATCAGGTGGCGCAGCAGGAAGTAGTACTGGTCGCCGTGGGTGAGGCTGGTGCGGTTGCGGGTGGCGGAGTACACCAGCAGGGTGCCGATGCCGCAGAGCACGACCGCCGCCAGGAGCAGCAGCCAATCCATCCGGCGCACTATCGAGTCCCGGGCGAACATCTTGCCCAGGGTGGAGCGCTCCGGGGTGAAGCGCCGGATCGAGTAGTCGTAGCCCGTCATGACCAGCTCTTCCTGCCGTACAGCAGCCGGTCGGTCCTGGTCGGGGCGAGGGCGGCGAGCACCGGCGCGGAGCCGTTCGCGGTCCGCGGCGAGACCGGCGTCATGGTGTCCGGCGTGATGGTGGTGTAGGCGGCCTTGACGACACTGCCGTCCGCGGAGATCTTGGGCAGCGAGGTGACGGGCTGCGGCATCAGGCCCTTCTTGGGGTCGATCTGGTTGCTGTCCTGCTTGATGCCGTACATCGCCTCGTAGATCCGGCGGATGGCGGTGCCGGAGGCGCCGGAACCGGTACCGGCCTGCGAGATGGTCATCACGACCGTGTAGTCCTTGGTGTACGTGTCCAGCCAGGACGTGGTCTGCTTGCCGGCGACCTCCGCGGTACCGGTCTTGGCGTGCAGGGTGATCTTGTCCTGCGGCCAGCCGCCGAACTTCCAGGCGGCCGTACCGTCGGTGATGACGCCGGCCAGTGCCTTGTTGATGTACTTCAGGGTGTCCTGGGTGTCCGGCAGGTGGCCGACGACCTTCGGCTTGATCGGGGTCACGGTCTTGCCGTCGGGGCTTATCACCGCCTTGCCGATGGTCGGCTGGTACATGGTGCCGCCGTTGGCGAGGGCCGCGTAGATCCGGGCCATCTGGACCGGGGTGACCAGGGTGTCGCCCTGGCCGATGGCGTAGTTGACGGAGTCACCGGCGCGCAGCACATAGCCGTCGGGGCAGTTCTCGCGGGCGATCTCGGCGGCGTAGTCGGTGCGCTTGGTCTTGCCGATCTTGCACCAGTAGTCCTTGTTGGCGTCCCAGAAGTCCTTCTTCCACTGGCGGTCCGGCACCCGGCCGGTGACCTCGCCGGGAAGGTCGACATGGGTCTTGGCGCCGAGCCCGAACTGGTGGGCGGTCTTGTAGAACCAGTCCTTGGGGTGCTTGGGGTCGGTGCCGCCGTCCGCCTGCCACTGGCCGTAGGACAGGCCGTAGAAGACGGTGTCGCAGGAGACCTCCAGGGCGCGTTCCAGCGAGATGTCGCCGAAGGACTCGCCCTCGAAGTTCTTGAAGACGCGGTTGCCGATGGTCATCGACGGGGTGCAGGGGTAGTTCCCGTTGATGGAGTAGCCGGCGTTGACCGCGGCGGAGGTGGAGACCACCTTGAAGGTGGAGCCGGGGGCGGACTGGCCCTGGATGGCCCGGTTCAGCAGCGGGTAGTTGGACTTGACGTCGGTGAGCGCCTTGTAGTCCTTGGCGGAGATGCCGCCGACCCAGGCGTTGGGGTCGTACGTGGGGGCGCTGGCCATGGCGATGATCTGGCCGGTGTGGTTGTCCATGACCACGGCGGCGCCGGAGTCGGCCTTGTAGTTCTCGTGCGTGATCGTGTCGTAGGTCTTGCGGGCCTCCGACATCGCGGTGGCCAGCTCCTTCTCGGTGACCGCCTGCACGCGGGAGTCGATGCTGGTGACCAGGTTGTTGCCGGGCTGCGCGGGGGTGTCGCCCGCCTTGCCGATCACCCGGCCGAGGTTGTCCACCTCGTAGCGCGTCACGCCCGCCTTGCCGCGCAGCTGCGAGTCGTAGACGCTCTCCAGGCCGGACCGGCCGATCTGGTCCGAGCGCAGCAGCGGGCTGCTGGTCTTCTCCGAGGCGGCGACCTCGTCGTCGGTGACCGGGGAGAGGTAGCCGAGCACCTGCGCGGTGTTGGCCTTGTAGGGGGCCGCGTACCGGCGTACGGCGGTGGGTTCCGCGGTGATGCCGGGGAAGTCCTCGCGACGCTCCATGATCTGCAGCGCCTGCTGGGTGGTGGCCTTGTCGGTGATCGGGATCGGCTGGTACGGCGAGCCGTTCCAGCACGGGCGCGGCGTCTGGGCGTCGCACAGCCGGACCTTGTCGGTGACGTCCTTGGGCTTCATGCCGAGGACGGCGGCGAGCCGGGTGAGGACGGCCACGCCGTCGTCGGGCTGCTTGAGCAGGTCGGTGCGGCTGGCGGAGACCACCAGCCGGGTCTCGTTGTCGGCGAGCGGCACACCGCGGTCGTCGAGGATCGCGCCGCGCACGGCGGGGGTGACGACCTGCTGGATGTGGTTGCTCGCGGCCTTCTGGTCGTACTCCTGGCCGTTGCGGATCTGCAGGTACCACAGCCGCCCGCCCAGGGTGAGCAGCAGTGACACCACCAGGATCTGCAGGATGACCAGGCGAATCGTGATGCGTGACGTGCGTCCTGTCTCCGGGATGTTGCTCACAGCCGCCGTGCCCCCCTGGCCATCGAACCCACCTTCACCATCTTGCCCGCCCTGCCGAACAGCCCACCGCGCTGGGTGGTGATACGCGTGCCCCCGAATCCGCCGGCCGAGTCCTCGATGAGCGGGTCGCGGTCGAAGCGGCGCGCGATGGCCATCACCAGGGGGACCACGAACGGGGCGAGCAGCAGGTCGTAGATCGTGGCGGTGGCCACCAGCTTGCCCAGGCCCACATGGGCGCCCGCGGTGTCGCCGACGAGGGTGCCGACGCCCGCGTACAGCAGCGTGGTGCCGACGGCGGCGCCGATGACGACCAGCATCGGCCCTGAGGCGGTGCGCAGTTGGCCGTTGTCGGGCTTGACCAGGCCGGCCAGGTAGCCGATGACGCACAGCACCAGGGCGTAGCGGCCCACCGCGTGGTCGGCCGGTGGCGCGAGGTCGGCGAGCAGACCGGCGAAGAAGCCGACGAGGCAGCCGCCGACGTGGCCGTAGGCGATGGCCAGGCCGAGCACGGTCAGCAGCAGCAGATCGGGCACGGCGCCGGGGAGGTGCAGCCGGGCCAGCACGCTGACCTGGGCGACCATGGCGACGACCACGAGCACGGTGGAGAGGACGATCCGGTTCAGTCGCATGGGTGTCAGCCCGTCGGGGTGGGGTCGAGGCCGGGGGTGGCGGTGTCCGTGACCGTGGTGGACGGCTTCGGCTTGGGCTTCGGCGTGGGCTTGGGCGACGGTGTCGGCCGGGGCGGCAGCACGCTGTCGCGCGGGTCGGTGCGCGGGCCCACGACGACGACACCGACGATGTCGAGCCGGGTGAAGCCGACGAAGGGCTGGACCTCGATGGTCTTGGTCAGATTGCCCGCGGACGGGTCGACGCCCATGACCTTGCCGACCGGCACGCCCGCCACGAACGGCTTGCCCGCCTCGGAGCCGAAGGTGACCAGCCGGTCGCCGTTGCGCACCTGGGCCTTGCCGTTGAGGAGCTGGACGCGCATCGGCTGGTCGCCCTGGCCGGTGGCGAAGCCGAGCTCCATGGAGCCCTCGAGCCGGGTGCCGACGGTGAAGTCGGGGTCGTTGGCGAGCAGCACCGTGGAGGTGGACGGGCCGACGGTGGTGACCCGGCCGACCAGTCCGTCACCGTTGATGACGGTCATGTCGCGGGCGATGCCGTCCTTGCTGCCGGCGTCGATGGTGACCGTCCAGGAGAAGCCCTGGGCCGCTCCTATGGCGATGACCTGAGCGCCCTTGATGGTGTACTGGCCGGCGCCCGCGGTCTTGAGCATCTTGTCGAGTTCCGCGGCGCGGTTGCGGGTGATGTCGCTGCTGCCGAGCCGCTCCTTGAGCGTCTCGTTCTCCCGCTCCAGACGGCTGATGGTGCTGCTGCGACCGCGTGAGTCGCGTACCGCGTCTATGGCGTTGCCCACCGGATCGACCACGCCGGAGACGGCGTTCTCCACCGGGCCGAAGAGGGACTGGGCCGCCTGCCGCGGCCGGTCCATCGGTGAGTCCTCTCCGCCCCGGATGTCGACGGTGATCAGCGCGAACGCGATCACTACCAGCAGCACCAGCAGAAGCCGGCTCTCTCGTGTGTCCCTCACGGGCGCCAGTCCGTGCCTTCCTCATCGGACCTGCCGCCGCTGGGGGCCGCGGCCGGTCAGAGCTTGTGTGCCGGGATTCCGCCGTCGGCCGGACCCCGCGTCTGAACCTGCCTCATCTGCGCGGTGAGGCGTCGAGGACCTGCTGGAGCGCCTCGAACTCCTCGACGCACTTGCCGGCGCCCAGCGCCACGCAGTCGAGCGGCGATTCGGCGATGTGGATCGGCATCCCCGTCTCGTGCCGCAGCCGGTCGTCGAGGCCGCGCAGCAGCGCGCCGCCGCCGGCCAGCACGATGCCGCGGTCCATGATGTCGCCGGACAGCTCGGGCGGGCACTTGTCGAGCGTGGTCTTCACCGCGTCGACGATCGCGTTGACCGGCTCCTCGATGGCCTTGCGCACCTCGGCGGCGGAGATCACCACGGTCTTGGGGAGTCCGCTGACCAGGTCGCGGCCGCGGATCTCGGTGTGCTCCTCCTTCTCCCCCTCGGGGGCGAAGGCCGAGCCGATGGTGAGCTTGATCTGCTCGGAGGTGCGCTCACCGAGAAGGAGGCTGTACTCCTTCTTGATGTGCTGGATGATCGCGTTGTCCAGCTCGTCGCCCGCGACGCGGATGGACTGCGCCGTGACGATGCCGCCGAGGCTGATCACCGCGACCTCGGTGGTGCCGCCGCCGATGTCCACCACCATGTTGCCGGTGGCCTCGTGGACCGGGAGCCCGGCGCCGATCGCGGCCGCCATCGGCTCCTCGATGATGTGGACGGTACGCGCGCCGGCCTGGGTCGACGCCTCGATGACGGCGCGGCGCTCCACTCCGGTGATGCCGGAGGGCACGCAGACGACCACCCGGGGGCGGGCCAGGTAGCGGCGCTTGTGGATCTTGAGGATGAAGTAGCGCAGCATGCGCTCGGTGATCTCGAAGTCGGCGATGACGCCGTCCTTCAGGGGGCGGACCGCGACGATGTTGCCAGGGGTCCGGCCGATCATCTTCTTGGCTTCGGAGCCCACCGCGAGAATGCCGCCGGTGTTGGTGTTCACGGCCACGACCGACGGCTCGTTGAGGACGATCCCGCGACCCCTGACGTACACCAGCGTGTTGGCGGTCCCGAGGTCGACAGCCATGTCACGGCCGATGAACGACATGTTGTTCGCCATGTGGATACGTCTGGCCTTCCCGAGCTTGAGCGGAGATTCCATCGTAGTCGCGCCCGGTGGGGCGCGGGGTCGGGGTTCCGACGTCATTGTCATCAGAACACACAGCGGACCTCTGTAATGGTGACGCCGTGTCGGGGTGATTGGTTCCCGATCGCCCTCGGCATATGCCCAGGGCGCCGGGAATTACCCCGCCTGTTATCTGGCGTGGCGTCAGGAATCGGCGCCTTCGCGTGAACGGTCAGGTCAGAGCGTTACGCGAGACCCGGGAAGAAGATCTTGATCTCGCGCGCGGCGGACTCTTCCGAGTCTGAGGCATGGATGAGGTTCTCCCGGACAATTGTCCCGAAATCCCCCCGAATGGAGCCGGGTGCGGCGGCGATCGGGTCAGTCGGCCCGGCCAGCGCGCGCACGCCCTCGATGACCCGCTCGCCCTCGACGACCATGGCCACCACGGGCCCGGACGCCATGAACTCCATCAGCGGCTCGTAGAACGGCCGTCCGACGTGCTCGGCGTAGTGCTGCTCCAGCGTGTCCCGGTCCAGGGAGCGCAGTTCCAGGGCGCCGATCGTCCAGCCCGCCTTGCGCTCGATACGGCCGACGATCTCGCCGACGAGACCACGGCGGACGGCGTCCGGCTTGAGAAGGACAAGGGTGCGCTGCGACACGGGGCGGCTCCTGCGGTGTACGGGACGAACGGGTATGACGAGCCTACAAGGGCGGTTCGCGGCGGCTCCGACCGACTGCGGCTCAGGCCGACCGCGCCTCGTTCCGCGCTCTCGCCACGTCGACCTTGCGCCCGTAGTGGATCGACGCCCACCACAGCGCGGCGAAGATCACGCCCAGGATGAACATCGTACCGACGACGAAGCCGCTGACGATCAGCCCGATCTGCAGCGCCCAGCCGACGGCCAGCGCACCCGGCCGGGTGAGCACACCGCACAGCAGCACGCACAGCGCCATGGCGATGCCGCACACCGTCCACACGGTGGCCTGGGTCAGGTCGGGGTTCTTCATGGCGACCAGACCGGCGAAGCCGATGACGAGGAACTCGCTGATCAGTGTGCTGGCGCAGAGCGTCCGCATGCTCCGGCCCCCTTCACTTGCGGCCCAGCAGCAGCCGGGCCTCTCCCACGGTGATGACGGAACCGGTGACGAGCACACCGGCCCCCGAATACTCGCCCTCGTCCTCGGCCAGCGTGATCGCCGCCTCCAGGGCGTCGTCCAGCCGCGGCTCGACCTGCACCCGCTCGTCGCCGAACACCTCGACGGCCAGCGCCGCCAGGGCGTCGACGTCCATCGCCCGGTGGGTGGAGTTACGGGTCACCACGATCTCGGCGAAGACCGGCTCGAACGCCTCCAGCAGGCCGCGTACGTCCTTGTCGCCGCTCGGGCCGACCACGCCCACCAGGTGGGTGAAGCCGAAGACCTCGCCGATCGCGGCGGCGGTGGCCTGCGCCCCCGCCGGGTTGTGCGCGGCGTCCAGCACCACGGTCGGGCTGCGGCGCACCACTTCGAGCCGCCCGGGCGAGGTGACCGACGCGAACGCGGTACGGACGGTGTCCATGTCCAGCGGGCGCGAGTGGACGCTGCCGATACCGAAGAACGCCTCCACGGCCGCCAGCGCCACCGACGCGTTGTGCGCCTGGTACTCGCCGTGCAGCGGCAGGAAGATCTGGTCGTACTCGCCGCCGAGGCCGCGCAGCGTCAGCAACTGGCCGCCGACGGCGACCTCGCGGTGCACGACGCCGAACTCCATGCCCTCGCGGGCCACCGTCGCGTCCACGTCCACGGCCCGCTTGAGCAGCACCTGGGCGGCGTCCGCGGGCTGCTGGGCGAAGACCGCGGTGGCGTCCTTCTTGATGACGCCGCCCTTCTCGACGGCGATCTCACCGGGCGTGGAGCCCAGCCGGTCGGTGTGGTCGAGGGAGATCGGGGTGACCACCGCGACCTGGCCGTCCACCACGTTGGTGGCGTCCCAGCCGCCGCCCATGCCGACCTCGACGACCGCGACGTCGACCGGTGCGTCGGCGAAGGCGGCGTAGGCCATCCCGGTGAGCACCTCGAAGAAGGACAGCCGGTGCGGCTGCGCGTCGTCGACCAGACCGACGAAGGGCTGGATGTCGCGGTAGGTCTCGATGAACCGCTCGGCCGAGATCGGCGCCCCGTCCAGGCTGATCCGCTCGGTCACCGACTGCACGTGCGGGCTGGTGTAGCGGCCGGTGCGCAGGTCGAAGCCGAGCAGCAGCCGCTCGATCATCCGGGCGGTGCTGGTCTTGCCGTTGGTGCCGGTGATGTGGATCGCCGGATAGGCGCGCTGCGGCTCGCCGAGGACGTCCATCAGCGCCGTCATACGATCGAGTGACGGCTCCAGCTTGGTCTCGGGCCAGCGGCCGAGCAGCTCCTCCTCGACCGCGCGCAGCGCCCGGTCGGTCTCCGGGTCCGCGGGCCTGGCCGGTACGTCGTCCTCGGCCGCGGGGCTGATGCCCGCCCGCAGCGTACGGCTGCCCGCCTCGATGACGGCCATGTCCGCCTCGCGGCGCTCGTCGTCGGACGCCTCGTCGGCGTCGCCTGAGTCGTACGTGTCGGCGTCGTCGTACGCGGCGGCAGCGGCGGCGTCGGCCGCGTCGTCGTCGGGGAAGTCGTCGAACAGGCCTGACGTCGGGTCGCCGTTCGGGGGGTGGTCGCTCACACCGCCCAGTCTACGGAGGCGGCGGCGTGTCCATGGCCCTCGGGGTGCGCGGCGGGCCCCCCGCGGCGCGGGGGCCCCCC
>NZ_JBFAXL010000025.1:0-135425 GCF_040680795.1 Streptomyces sp. NPDC051976 | reverse complement strand
ACCCAAACGCGGTGGCCTCCTCCACGTGGCCCCACCACACCCGGGCGGTGCGCAACCGGGCCTCCCCCCCCCCCACTTCCCCGCGGGGGCCCTCCACCCGGTGGAGCCCGGCCGCCGCATCGCGTGCCGCTGGGGCGGTCAGCGCTCCAGCTTGGTGATGTCGCGGACCGCGCCACGGTCGGCGCTGGTGGCCATGGCGGCGTAGGCGCGCAGGGCCGTGGAGACCTTGCGGTCGCGGGCCTTGGGGGCGTAGACGCCGTCGAGGGCGGCGCGGCGGGCGGCCAGGACCTCGTCGGGGACGAGGAGTTCCATCGAGCGGTTGGGGATGTCGATACGGATGCGGTCGCCGTCCTCGACCAGGGCGATGGTGCCGCCCGAGGCGGCCTCCGGGGAGGCGTGGCCGATGGAGAGGCCCGAAGTGCCGCCGGAGAAGCGGCCGTCGGTGACCAGGGCGCAGGACTTGCCGAGGCCGCGGCCCTTGAGGAACGACGTCGGGTAGAGCATCTCCTGCATGCCGGGACCGCCGCGCGGGCCCTCGTACCGGATGACGACCACGTCGCCGGGGACGACCTTCTTGCCGAGGATCTTGTCGACGGCCTCTTCCTGGGACTCGCAGACCACGGCCGGGCCCTCGAAGGTCCAGATGGACTCGTCGACGCCGGCGGTCTTCACGACGGCGCCGTCGACGGCGAGGTTGCCCTTGAGGACCGCGAGGCCGCCGTCCTTGGAGTAGGCGTGCTCGACGTCGCGGATGCAGCCGCCGGCCGCGTCGGTGTCGAGGGTGTCCCAGCGCTCGGACTGCGAGAACGCCTGGGCGGAGCGGACGCAGCCGGGGGCGGCGTGCCACAGCTCGACGGCCTCCTCGGACGGGGAGCCGCCGCGCACGTCCCAGGTGCCGAGCCACTGCTTGATGGAGGGCGAGTGGACGGTGTGCACGTCCTCGTTGAGCAGCCCGCCGCGGTACAGCTCGCCGAGGATGGCGGGGATGCCGCCGGCGCGGTGCACGTCCTCCATGTAGTACGTGCCGCCGGGTGCCACGTTCGGCGCGACCTTCGCCAGGCACGGCACGCGCCGCGACACCGCGTTGATGTCGTCGAGGCCGTAGTCCAGCTCGGCCTCCTGGGCGGCGGCCAGCAGGTGGAGGATCGTGTTGGTGGAGCCGCCCATGGCGATGTCGAGGGCCATGGCGTTGTCGAATGCGGCGCGGGTGGCGATCGCGCGGGGCAGCACGCTCGCGTCGTCCTGCTCGTAGTGCCGCCGGGTCAGCTCGACGACGGTACGGCCGGCGTTCTCGTACAGCGCCTTGCGGGCGGTGTGGGTGGCCAGCACGGAGCCGTTGCCGGGGAGCGCCAGGCCCATCGCCTCGGTCAGGCAGTTCATCGAGTTGGCGGTGAACATGCCGGAACAGGAGCCGCAGGTCGGGCAGGCGTTCTCCTCGATACGGAGGATGTCCTCGTCCGAGACGTTCTCGTCGACGGCGTCGGCGATCGCGTTGATCAGGTCCAGCTTGCGGACGGTGCCGTCGACGAGGGTGGCCTTGCCCGCCTCCATCGGTCCGCCGGAGACGAAGACGGTGGGGATGTTGAGGCGCAGGGCGGCCATCAGCATGCCCGGGGTGATCTTGTCGCAGTTGGAGATGCAGATCAGCGCGTCGGCGCAGTGGGCCTCGACCATGTACTCGACGGAGTCGGCGATGAGGTCGCGGGAGGGCAGGCTGTAGAGCATGCCGCCGTGGCCCATGGCGATGCCGTCGTCGACGGCGATGGTGTTGAACTCGCGGGGCACCGCGCCGGCCGCGAGGATCGCCTCGGAGACGATCCGGCCGACGGGCTGGAGGTGGGTGTGGCCGGGTACGAACTCGGTGAAGCTGTTGGCGACCGCGATGATCGGCTTGCCGATGTCGGCGTTGGCGACGCCGGAGGCGCGCATCAGGGCGCGCGCGCCCGCCATGTTGCGGCCGTGGGTGACCGTACGTGACCTCAGCTCGGGCACGGTGTCCACTCCCTTGGTTTCGCTCGGGTTCGCTGGCTTCAACGAGTCGTACGAGGCGGCGGGCACGGCGCACGGTGACGACGACACGTACGACGACGCTGCCTGGTCATCGAGGGTACGCCCGTCGCCCAGGATCCGGACGCCAAGTCCGGAATGCGGGACGCGCTGTCCAGGCCGTGTGCGGGGCCCGTGCGCGGAGGCCGGGTACGGCCCCCGCTCAGACGGCGTCCTGCGCCGTCAGGTAGCGCTGGAGGGTCGGGGCGACCATCGCCACCACGTCCTCGGGGTCGGCCGAGGCCAGCGGCTCCACCTGCACGATGTACCGCAGCATGATGATCCCGACGAGCTGGGCGGCGGCGAGCTGCACCCGGAAGGCCGGGTCGGGTACGTCCAGCTCGCCGGCGAGCCTGGCCAGGACGCGGCGGCTGATCAGGCCGCGCAAGACCGCGGCGGCGGCCTCGTTGCTGACCGCCGAGCGGACGATGGCCAGCAGCGGCCCGCGGGTGGCCGGGTTCTCCCAGATCCGCAGCATGAAGCGGGCCACCCGCTCGCCCATCGCGTCGGGGTCGCCCTCGACGACCGCCTCCGGCAGGTTCAGCGCGGGCCCGAAGCTCAGCTCGATGGCGGCCGCGAAGACCTGCTCCTTGGTGCCGAAGTAGTGGTGGACCAGGGCGGCGTCCACGCCCGCCGCCTTGCCGATCGAACGTACCGACGTCTTGTCGTAGCCGCGGGCGGAGAACTCCTCGCGGGCCGCGGCGAGGATGCGCTCCCGGGTCTCGGCGCCACCGGCGCGGGTGCCCGCGGGCCGCCCGCGCCGCCGGGGGGCGCCCTCCGGCCGCGGCTCCTTCGCCGGTTTCGGCGCCCGCGCCGCCTTCGGCTGGTCCATGCCGTCGCTCATCCCCGTCCCACCTGCGCCGACGAGGCGAGATGCAGCCGGGTGAAGGCCAGCGCCTCCGCGAGGTCCGCCTCCCGCTCGGCCGCGGACATCGCCCGCCGGGTGTTCACCTCGACCACCACGTGCCCGTCGAAACCGGTGCCCGCCAGCGACTCCAGCAGCTCCGCGCACGGCTGTGTGCCGCGCCCCGGCACCAGGTGCTCGTCCTTGGCCGAACCGCTGCCGTCGGCCAGGTGCACATGGGCGAGCCTGTCGCCCATCCGGGCGACCATGTCGAGCGTCTCGCTGCGGGAGGTCGCGGTGTGCGAGAGGTCCACCGTGAAGTGCCGGTAGTCGTCCTTGGTGACGTCCCAGTCGGGCGCGTACGCCAGCATCTCGCGGTCGCGGTACCGCCACGGGTACATGTTCTCGACCGCGAACCGTACGTCCGTCTCGTCCGCCATCCGCCAGATGCCCCGGACGAAGTCCTTCGCGTAGCCGCGCTGCCAGCGGAACGGCGGGTGCACCACGACGGTGGACGCGCCCAGCCGCTCGGCCGCCGCGCGGGCCCGCTGCAGCTTCACCCACGGGTCGGTGGACCACACCCGCTGGGTGATCAGCAGGCAGGGGGCGTGCACGGCGAGGATCGGCATGCGGTGGTAGTCGGACAGGCGGCGCAGCGCGTCTATGTCCTGGCTGACGGGGTCGGTCCACACCATCACCTCGACGCCGTCGTAGCCGAGCCGGGCGGCGATCTCGAAGGCCGTCGCGGTGGACTCGGGGTAGACCGAAGCGGTGGACAGTGCGACCTTCGCGTCGGGCACCCGCACCACGGGGCCCTCCTGGCCCCCGCGCCCCTTGCGCCTGCCGCGCCTCGGGGCGGCGCGCGCCTTGCGATCCACTGGTTCAGCCACGGGAAACAGCGTACGGCGGTGCGTCGGACGGACGGGACAGCCATCCGCGTCACACGACAGTTGTCACAGAGGTCACATACCGCCCACCGGTGCCGGTGACCGCCGTGGCGGTCACCGGCACCGGCCCCCGGCCGCGCGTCGCGGTCACTCCCGCCAGCGGGAGAGCGCCGCGGCCGGGCCGCCGTCGTTCGCCATCAGGTCGAGCTTGCGCAGGATGACGCCCTCGCGCAGCGCCCACGGGCAGATCTCCAGCTCGTCCACGCCGAACAGGTCCATCGCGGCGTCGGCCACCAGCGCACCCGCCAGCAGCTGGCGGGCCCGGCCCACGGACACGCCCGGCAGCGCGGCGCGCTGCTGCGCGGTCATCGCCGCCAGCCGCGGCACCCACTCGTCCAGCGCGGCGCGGCGCAGCCTGCGCTGGGCGTACGGGCCGTCGGCGGAGCGGGCGGCGCCCGCGATCCTGGCGAGCTGCTTGAACGTCTTCGACGTGCCCACCGCGTGGTCGGGCCGCCCCAGCCGGGCGAACTCCGGAACCGTACGCGCTATCTCCGCCCGTACGTGCTTGCGCAGCCTGCGTACGTCGTCCGCCGAGGACAGATCCCCCGGCAGCCAGGCGCTGGTGAGCCGGCCCGCGCCCAGCGGCAGGGACACCGCGGCGTCGGGGTACTCGTCCATCCCGTACCCGACCTCCAGGGAGCCGCCGCCGATGTCCAGCACCAGCAGCGTGCCCGCCGACCAGCCGAACCAGCGGCGTACCGCCAGGAAGGTCAGCCGGGACTCGTCCTCGCCCGACAGCACCGTCAGGCGCACCCCGGTCTCCTGCTCGACCCGCGCGAGCACCGCCTCGCCGTTGACCGCCTCCCGCACCGCGGAGGTCGCGAACGGCAGCACGTCCTCGGTGCCCTTGTCCTCCGCGACCCGCAGGGCCTCCGCGATGGTGCCGATCAGCTGGTCCACGCCCGCGTCCGTGATGGCGCCGTCACTGTCGAGCAGTTCCGCCAGCCGCAGTTCGGCCTTGTGGGAGTACGCGGGCAGCGGCCGCGCACCAGGGTGTGCGTCCATCACCAACAGGTGGACGGTGTTGGAACCCACGTCAAGCACTCCGAGTCGCATGGGTCTGACGCTAGCGCGCCGGACACCGTGCGTGTTCCGCGGGCGGGTACGGCGGCCATTCGTCGCATTCCGGTCTTACCCTTGGGCGCGTGGCGAAGGTGAAGGCTCTCAAGGCCAAGAAGAAGAGCACTCGGGCGCAGGTCTCCCCCGTGGAGTCCGCTCCGCCGGACGAGGCGGGGCTGGACTTCGCCCGCGCATGGGTCGAGTTCCCCGACCCGGCCGACGAGGAACAGGTGTTCCGCTGCGACCTCACCTGGCTCACCTCGCGGTGGAGCTGCATCTTCGGCAGCGGCTGCCAGGGGATCGTCGCGGGGCGGGCGGACGACGGGTGCTGCTCGCTGGGTGCGCACTTCTCCGATGACGACGACGAGAAGCGGGTGGCGAGCCATGTGGCGCGGCTCACCCCCCAGACGTGGCAGTTCCACGCGGAGGGGGCGGACGGGGCGTGGGCCGGGGAGAACGAGGACGGTGAGCGGCAGACGCTGGTCGTGGACGGGGCCTGTGTCTTCTCGAACCGGGCGGGGTTCGCCGGGGGGCAGGGGTGCGCTCTGCACGCGCTCGCTCTGCGTGAGGGGCGGGAGCCGCTGGAGACGAAGCCGGACGTCTGCTGGCAGCTGCCTATTCGGCGGACCTTTGACTGGGTGGATCGGCCGGACGAGTCGCGTGTGCTCGTCGTCTCGATCGAGGAGTACGACCGGCGGGGGTGGGGGCCGGGCGGGCACGACCTCCACTGGTGGTGCACCTCCGCGACGTCCGCGCACGGTGCGGGTGAGCCCGTGTACGTCTCCTACAAGCCCGAGCTGACCGAGCTCATGGGGGAGCAGGCGTACGCCGTGCTGGTCTCCCTCTGCGAGGCGCGGCTGGCGGCGGGTCTTCCTCTGGTTGCCCCGCACCCGGCTGATCCGCGCTGACCTTCTTACGGCGTAGGCCGCTGCGGGGGCCGGGGGTTCCGGCAGAGGGCTTCGAAATCGGATATTTACGGCGCTTCTGCCGCTTCCGATTCGGTGCCCTCTCCCCCGCCACAAATATCCGGCAGCATTTCGAAACCCTCCGCCTGCACCCCCGGCCCCCTCCGCTCCGGTAGTCGCCATCCGGCCTGGGAGGGGACGTGGCGGGGTGTCCCCGCAGGGCGCCGAACACTCCCCCCGCAGAAGCAGATTCACCCGGCAAGTGTTTGGCGCCCGAGGAGATACCCCGGCGCGGCGCCGACCCCACCCACGCGTTGCCTAGGACGGTGTCGGGGTGGGGGTGACGGTCGGGGAGTCGGAGGGGGTGGGGGAGTCGGGAGGGGATGTGGGGGGTGGGGTGGTGGTTGGCGGGGTGGTCGGGGGTGGGGTGGTGGGGGTGGGGGAGGAAGGGGAGGCGGGTGGGGGGAGGGAGCGGGTGGAGGTGCCGCGGAGGATGACGGTGGCGTTGGCCGGGGAGAAGGCGACGCGGGCGGTCCAGGAGCCGGAGGGCTGGAGGGCGCGCTCGACGGTGATCGTGAGGGTGACCGATTCTCCGGGGCGGAGTACGCCCTCGGTGGCGCTGAGCCGGAGCCAGTAGGCGGAGGTGGAGGCGGCCCAGTGGACGGGGGCGGCGCCGCCGGCGGTCAGGGTGACCGCGGTGCCGTCGGGGGCCGAGCGGGCGGAGACCATGAGCCAGCCCTCCCCCGGTGCGGCCGAGGGGGTGGCGCCCGGGGGGCCGGCGGTCACCGTGGAGACGGCGACGGTGCTGGCGGCGGGGTCCGCCGCGCCGGAGGTGGAGCGCGGGTCGGCGGTGCGGGAGCTGCCCGCCTCCTCGTAGGTGCCGCCGAGTCCGTCCGGTTCGCTGGCCGTGGCGCGGTCGGTGCCGGGCGCGTCGCCGAGGGGGGCCGCGCGGTAGGCGGCCCAGAGGGCGAGGACGGGTGCGGCGACCACCGCGGCGACGACGGTGGTGGTCACGGCCCGGTGCCGTAGCTGGGCCCGCCGCGCGGCCCGGTCCTTGAGGTCCATGGGGAAGCCGCGCCGGTCGAAGCGCGGAGTGGCGTCCCTGGCCCGCCCGGCTCCGGCGTCCATGGCGGCCAGCAATGCCGCGTACGCCGCGGAGCGCGGCGCCTCGATGAGGGCGAGCACCGCGGTCGACCCGGCGGTGGCCGCGCCGGGCCACGGCCCGTCGGCGACGACCCGTTCGGCGGTGCGGCGGCACACCCCGCACTCGTCGACGTGCCGGACCAGTTCGGTGCGCAGCGCGGTGCCGAGCAACACCTTGGTCTCGCCCGCGAGTTGGGCGACCGCGGCGCAGCGGCCGGTGTCGACGACGGAGAGCGCGGTGCGGGTGCGCTCCACCTCGCAGGCGGCGCGGGCGAGCAGCCCGCGGGCGGTGTCGGTGTCGGAGCCGAGGACGGCGCCGACTTCGTGCGGCGGAAGCTGGTGGCGGACGGCGAGTTCGAGCGCCTCGCGCTGTTCCGGGGTGGTGCCGGCCGCCTCGGGCCAGGCCAGCGCGGCGAGTTCGGCGTGCCGTTCGCGGGCGACGGCGGCGGACGTCCGGGGGATGTCGGGCGGTCCGGCGGCGAGCCGCCGCAGGCAGGCCCAGCGGGCGAGCGCGTAGAGCCAGGGCCGCCGCAGCTGCGGGTCGCGGAGCTGGCCGCGCTGCCGTTCGGCGAGAGCGAGCACCTCGCCGAGGGCCCCGGCGGCGGCGTCGTGCTCGCACAGGATGGACAGGCAGTACGTGAACAGGCCGTCCAGATACGGCTCGTAGTGCGCGGGCGGCTGCATCGGCAGGGTGCCGTGCGGGCGCCGCCCGTCGCGACCGGAGGTCCGGGCGGCCGCACCCGCGTCGGCCCCCGTACCGGCGCGTGCCCGTCCGGCCGGCGCGCGATGCCTGCGGTGGGCGCCGGTGTTCTGGTTCTGGGTGGAGGTCTCCTGCCTGCTCATCACCGGGCGACGGTAGGCCGGTTGGCCCCCTCGGTTCACTACTCATGGCGTGCATTAATCCTTATGGGTGCTGATCCGCCCCAAAAGGGGACACCTCAGTCATTCGTAAGAGTGAAGGCACGTGCGTGCGCTCGACGCCCCGGCCGCACGCCCCCGCAGGCGCCCCCGGCAGGCGCGGCCGCGTTGTCGGTCCCTGCCACTACGGTTGCGGCATGGCTGCCCGCAAACCCGCGTCGAAGGACCGTCCCTCCTACCGCTGCACCGAGTGCGGCTGGACCACGGTCAAGTGGCTGGGCCGGTGCGGCGAGTGCCAGGCGTGGGGGACGGTGGAGGAGTACGGCGGGGCGCCCGCGGTGCGGACCACCGCTCCCGGCCGGGTGTCCGCCGCCGCGCGGCCGATCGGCCAGGTGGACGGCCGCCAGGCGACGGCGCGGTCGACGGGGGTGGACGAGCTGGACCGGGTGCTGGGCGGCGGTCTGGTGCCCGGGGCCGTGGTGCTGCTGGCGGGCGAGCCGGGCGTCGGCAAGTCGACGCTGCTGCTGGACGTGGCGGCGAAGGCGTCGGGCGCGCAGCACCCGGCGCTGTATGTGACCGGTGAGGAGTCCGCCTCGCAGGTGCGGTTGCGGGCGGACCGTATCGGCGCTCTCGCCGACCACCTGTATCTGGCGGCGGAGACCGATCTGTCGGCGGTCCTCGGGCATCTCGACGACGTGAAGCCCTCGCTGCTGGTCCTGGACTCGGTGCAGACCGTCGCCTCGCCGGAGATCGACGGCGCGCCGGGCGGGATGGCGCAGGTCCGCGAGGTGGCGGGCGCGCTGATCCGGGCGTCGAAGGAGCGCGGGATGGCCACCCTGCTGGCCGGGCACGTGACGAAGGACGGCGCGATCGCGGGCCCGCGGCTGCTGGAGCACCTGGTGGACGTGGTGCTGAGCTTCGAGGGCGACCGGCACGCGCGGCTGCGGCTGCTGCGCGGGGTGAAGAACCGCTACGGGGCCACCGACGAGGTCGGCTGCTTCGAACTGCACGACGAGGGCATCACCGGCCTGGCCGATCCGTCCGGCCTTTTCCTGACCCGGCGGGACGAGCCGGTGCCCGGCACCTGTCTGACCGTCACCCTGGAGGGGCGCCGCCCGCTGGTCGCCGAGGTGCAGGCGCTGACGGTGGACACCCAGATCCCGTCCCCGCGCCGGACGACCTCGGGTCTGGAGAACTCCCGGGTGTCGATGATGCTCGCGGTGCTGGAGCAGCGCGGCCGGATCAAGTCGATCGGGAAGCAGGACATCTACACCGCGACCGTCGGCGGGGTGAAGCTCACCGAGCCCGCCGCGGACCTCGCGGTGGCGCTGGCGCTGGCGAGCGCGGCGATCGACACCCCGCTGCCGAAGAACCTGGTCGCGGTGGGTGAGGTGGGCCTCGCGGGCGAGGTCAGACGTGTCACCGGTGTGCAGCGCCGGCTGTCCGAGGCGGCCCGGCTGGGCTTCACCCACGCCCTCGTACCGCCGGACCCCGGGAAGGTCCCGCCGGGCATGAAGGTGATCGAGGTGGCGGACATAGGCGACGCGCTGCGCACCCTGCCGCACCGGGCACCGCGGCAGTAGCCCGCGCCCCACTCCGGGGAAGCCGTAAACTTTGCCCTGGTCTCGCCCATCGGGCATCCGCAGCGACCGGAGGATTGCACAGTGGCAGCCAAGGACGGGGCAGGGGGCCCCACCCCGGCCCGCAGGGCATCGGGCGACTCTCCCGCCAGGTCCGTGGGGGTGGTCAGCGCCGACGCGGCGCTGATGCGCGCCTCGCTGAGCGCGGTCGCGCCCGGCACCGGGCTGCGGGACGGCCTGGAGCGGATCCTGCGGGGCAACACCGGCGGGCTGATCGTGCTCGGGATGGACAAGACGGTCGAGTCGCTGTGCACCGGCGGCTTCGTGCTGGACGTGGAGTTCACCGCGACCCGGTTGCGGGAGCTGGCCAAGCTGGACGGGGCGCTGATCCTCGACAAGGACATCACCAAGATCCTGCGGGCGGGCGTGCAGCTGGTGCCCGATCCGACCATCCCCACCGAGGAGACCGGCACCCGGCACCGCACGGCCGACCGGGTGAGCAAGCAGGTCAACTTCCCCGTGGTCTCGGTCAGCCAGTCGATGCGGCTGATCGCCCTGTACGTGGACGGGCAGCGGCGGGTCCTGGAGGACTCGGCGGCGATCCTGTCCCGCGCCAACCAGGCGCTGGCCACCCTCGAGCGGTACAAGCTGCGGCTCGACGAGGTGGCGGGCACCCTGTCGGCGCTGGAGATCGAGGACCTGGTGACGGTACGGGACGTCACCGCGGTCGCGCAGCGGCTGGAGATGGTCCGCCGGATCGCCACCGAAATCGCGGAGTACGTGGTCGAGTTGGGGTCCGACGGTCGGCTGCTGTCGCTCCAGCTCGACGAGCTGATCGCGGGCGTCGAGCCCGAACGCGAGCTGGTGGCACGGGACTACGTGCCGGAGCCGACGGCCAAGCGGAGCCGTTCGGTGCCGGAGGCGATGGGCGAGCTGGACGCGCTGCCGCAGAGCGAGCTGATCGAACTGACCACGGTGGCACGGGCGTTGGGCTACACCGGCTCCCCCGAGTCGCTGGACTCGGCGGTCTCGCCGCGCGGTTACCGGCTGCTGGCCAAGGTGCCGCGACTGCCGAACACCGTCATAGAGCGGCTGGTGGAGCACTTCGGCGGCCTGCAGAAGCTGCTCGCCGCGAGCGTGGACGACCTGCAGACCGTGGACGGCGTCGGCGAGGCCCGCGCCCGCTCGGTCCGCGAGGGCCTGTCCCGGCTGGCGGAGTCGTCGATCCTCGAACGGTATGTCTGACCGCGGCGGAACGTCGTAGGCCCTGACAGGCCGTAGGACCTGGTCCGGGCCGTAGGACCTAGTCCGGGCGGTGGCCCGGCTGCCCTAGTCCGCCGACAGCACGAACGACACCTGCTTGGCGGCGTATCCGGGAAGCTGCGCCGAGACGAGGTAGGTGCCGGGCCCCGCGGTCTGGCCCTTCGGGGTGGCGCAGCGCGGGGAGCTGATCTTGTCGTTCCAGTGCTGGGTGTAGGTGGTGGTGCTGTGCGCCGGGACCTGGAGCAGGTACGAACCGTGGCCGGGGGCCGGGCAGTCGTCGGAGGCCCAGGTGTGGGTGTTGCCGGAGGCGGCGGTGATGGTGAAGACCGCCTTGGCCGGGCCGAAGTCGATCTTGCAGGCGACCGCACCGGAGTTGGTGGCGCGCAGTTCGAAGGCGGGGTTCTCGTCGGGCGCGTAGGAGTTGCTGACGCTGCGCAGCGAGAGCTGGACCGAGCCGGGGGCGCAGTCGGGCAGCGTGGAACCGGCCGGGAGTTGGCCGCCGGAGCCGGAGGACGAGCCGTTGCCGCCACCGGAGTCCGTGGAACCGCTCGCGCCCGCCGCGCTGTTGGCGCCCGCGGTGTCGCCGCCCTGGGTCGTACCGGCCGAACCGCCGTCCGTGGCACCGCTGGTGGTGCCCGCGGAACTGCCGGAGGTGGAGCCGTCGCTGTCGCCGCCGGAGGTGTCGCGGCCGCCGGGCCTGCCGCTGATGTGGGAGCCGGTGGGCGCGGGTCCCGCGGTGATCGTGGTGACCGGGGTGTGGCTGCCGGTGGGCGCCTGGGCGCCCTTTCCGCCGCCGGAGCCACCGGAGTTGACGGCCCAGAAGACCAGCAGGGCGACGAGCGCGAGCAGGCACAGCGCAACCACCCGCCGTCGCCAGTAGATCGAGGACGGAAGAGGTCCTACGGGATTGCGCATCGAGCCCACCCCCGCACTCTAGGGGAGATCACCCGCGCTCTGCCGCAACACCCGCCGCTCGGCGGCCGGTCTTTACGGATCATCACCTTTACGTGGCTGCCGGTCGCTGTCCGTGTCCCTGTCAGTGCCATGTGCGAGGATCGGACGGTCATGAGCACCGACATGCGCGACGCCGCCGCTCCCACCGGTCCCGTCGCTCCCCCCAGCCCCGCGGGCCCGCCCGCGCCCGTGTCCGCGCTGCACGACCTGGTGATCGACTGGTTCGACGCGCACGCCCGCGAGCTGCCGTGGCGGCGCCCCGACGCCGGGGCGTGGTCCGTCATGGTCAGCGAGTTCATGCTCCAGCAGACGCCGGTGAACCGGGTGCTGCCGGTGCACTCCCAGTGGATGGAGCGCTGGCCGCGCCCGGCCGACCTGGCCGCCGAGTCCCCGGGCGAGGCGGTCAGGGCCTGGGGGCGGCTCGGCTATCCGCGCCGCGCGCTGCGGCTACACGGGGCGGCGACCGCCATAGCGCAGCAGCACGGCGGTGAAGTGCCGCACGACCACGCCCAGTTGCTGGCGCTGCCGGGGGTGGGTGAGTACACGGCAGCGGCCGTGGCGTCGTTCGCGTACGGGCGGCGGCACATCGTGCTGGACACCAATGTGCGCCGGGTCTTCGCCCGGGCGGTGACGGGTGTGGCGTACCCGCCGAACGCGACGACGGCCGCCGAGCGCCGTACCGCGGCCACGCTGCTGCCCGCCGACGAGGCGGTGGCCGCGCGCTGGGCGGCGGCCACGATGGAGCTGGGCGCACTGGTGTGCACCGCCCGCTCCCCCGAGTGCGGGCGCTGCCCGGTGGCCGCGCTGTGCGCGTGGCGGCTGGCGGGCTCGCCCGCGCATGAAGGGCCGCCGCGGCGGGCACAGACCTATGCGGGCACCGACCGCCAGGTGCGCGGCCGGCTGCTGGCCGTACTGCGCGCGTCGCCGGGTCCGGTACGGCAGGCGGCGCTGGACGCGGTGTGGCACGAGCCGGTGCAGCGGGCACGGGCGCTGGACGGCCTGGTGGAGGACGGTCTGGTGGAGCCGCTCGCCAACGGCGCCTACCGGCTTCCGGTCTGACGGCGCGGCAGCCCGCCCCGGCCGTGTCCAGAGGTGGCCCCGGTCACATCTGAACCCCCGCCCGCATTGCACGACTCCTCCCGTTTCACGCGCTTTGCTCCGTCCCCGTTACAGAACCGATGGGTTGCTGTGAGGTCGCTGTGCGCTCGCGGTGGCAGAAGCCCAACATCCGCTCCGTAACTTCGTCGCTGTCGGCAGGACCGGCGGCACGATCGCGGAACGGTAGGGGACGGAGAAACCCATGACGGGGAACGGCGCGGTACTGGAGTTCGAGGAGTACGTACGGACTCGGCAGGACGCCCTGCTGCGCAGCGCCCGCCGGCTCGTGCCCGACCCGATCGACGCCCAGGACCTGGTGCAGACGGCGCTGGTGCGCACGTACCCGCGCTGGGAGGGCATCGCGGACAAGACGCTGGCGGACGCGTACATGCGCCGCGTCATGATCAACACCCGCACCGAGTGGTGGCGCAACCGCAAGCTCGACGAGGTGCCCACCGGCGAGCTGCCGGACGCGAGCGTGGACGACGGCGCCGACCAGCGCGCCGACCGCGAGATGCTGCGCGACGTCCTGAACGTGCTGGCGCCCAAGCAGCGGCAGGTCGTCATGATGAGGCACTACGGCCAGTTCACGACCGAGGAGACGGCCCGCGCTCTCGGCATGTCGACAGGTACCGTGAAGAGCACCCTGCACCGGGCACTCGCCCGGCTGCGTCACGAGCTGGAGCACGGCCGCTACGGCTACTCCCGGATGGAGGACGTGTGCGCCGCGTAGCCTCTACTGCCACGATGGGCGCCGTCTGTGCGTGCGTCGTGGTCGCAGGCTGCGGTACCACCGCCACCGGGGCCCGCCGGGAGGGGCCCGCACCGTCGGCGACGCTGAAGGCGCAGTCCTCCGCGGCGCCCGCCATCGCCGCCGATCCGGCCGCGCTGGCCACCATGGTGCGCAAGGACAGCAGTGTCAGCGAGGACGTCCGCGAGGACCTCACGCCGTGTGTCGGTGACGACTACCCGATGGACACCGACGCGGGCAATCTCACCTCCGGCGACGGCCCCGACCTGGTGATCAACGTCACCACCTGCGGCGACGGGCTGGGCGTCGCCGCGTACGTCTACCGGATGATCGACGGCAAGTACAAGAACGTGTTCGCCGACGAGCAGCCGCCGGTCTACGGCAGCGTCGAGGACGGCCGGCTGGAGATCATCCACGAGGTCTACAAGACCGACGACCCCGTCTCGTACCCCACGGGCCAGGAGTCGATCACCTACGCGTGGCGCGGGAACCGCTTCGTGGAGGTGGCGCGGGCCTACTCCGACTTCGACGCGCGCACCCCGAACGTGTCGCCGGAACCCACGTCGACCTCCCCCGTGCCGCTGCCCAAGTCCGACCCGCTGGACCCCGGTGTGCCCTCGTGGGAGGTCTCCTCCCCGACGGTCACCGACTCCCCCAGCCAGGCGCCGGTGGCGGGGGCCGGCACAGCGGCGCCGCACTCTCCGGGAGGATAGGGGGATGGCCGCTACCCATGTCCTCTTCGTCGAGGACGACGATGTCATCCGCGAGGCGACGACCCTGGCCCTGGAGCGCGACGGTTTCCAGGTCACGGCCGCGCCCGACGGACTGGTCGGCCTGGACGCGTTCCGCGCCAGACAGCCGGACCTCGCGCTGCTGGACGTGATGGTGCCGGGCCTGGACGGGGTCAGCCTGTGCCGCCGGATCAGGGACACCTCGACCGTGCCGGTGATCATGCTGTCGGCGCGGGCCGACGCGATCGACATCGTGCTGGGCCTGGAGGCCGGGGCCGACGACTACGTGACCAAGCCGTTCGACGGCGCGGTGCTGGTGGCGCGGATCCGGGCGGTGCTGCGCCGCTTCCGGGTGAGCTCGCCCGAGGACGCCGAGGACGACGGCGCGCTGCTGTCCTTCGGCGACATCGAGATCGACCCGGAGGGCCTGGAGGTCACCCGGGACGGCGAGCGGCTGGCGCTGACACCGACCGAGATGCGGCTGCTGCTGGAGTTCGCCGGGGCGCCCGGCACCGTGCTGTCGCGCGACCGGCTGCTGCAGCGGGTGTGGGACTACGACTGGGGCGGTGACACCCGGGTCGTGGACGTCCATGTGCAGCGGCTGCGGAGCAAGATCGGCCAGGACCGGATCGAGACCGTCCGCGGCTTCGGCTACAAGCTGAGGGCCTGACCGACGTGCCGCCGAAGTTCCGTACCGGTCTGCGCTGGAAACTGAGTGCCGCGATCGCCGTGGTCTCGGCCCTGGTCGCGCTCGCCCTCAGCCTGGTCGTGCACAACGCCGCCCGGGTCAGCATGATCAACAGCGCCCGTGACGTCCAGGACGAGCGGGTCCAGTCCGCGCTGCGGATCTACGAGTCCACCGGCCGGCTGGTCTTCTACGCCCAGCTCGACGACCCGTCGCTGCCGCGCGAGCTGAAGGCGTACGCCGCCAAGGGGCAGCGGGCCACCTATGTCCAGGACGGCCACGGGCCGCCGGTCGTCTGGGCGGCGACCCCGGCCAACGACGGCCGGGTGCTGTCGCTGAAGACCGGCTTCACCGACCGCTACTCGGTGCTGGTCGACCTCGACCAGGCGCTGGTGGCGGGCTCGCTGGCGGTGGTCGTCGGCGGTACGGCGCTGGGTGTGCTGATCGGCGGCCGGATGTCGCGGCGGCTGCGCAAGGCGGCCGTCGCCGCCCGCAAGGTCGCCGACGGCGACACGCAGGTACGCGTCCGGGAGGCGATCGGCGGCCGGATGCGGGACGAGACCGACGAGCTGGCGCGGGCCGTCGACGCGATGGCCGACGCGCTCCAGCTCCGGCTGGAGGCCGAACGCCGCGTCACCGCCGACATCGCGCACGAGCTGCGTACCCCGGTGACCGGGCTGGTGACGGCCGCGGAGCTGCTGCCCGCGGGGCGGCCGTCCGAGATGGTCAGGGACCGCTCCCAGGCGCTGCGCACCCTCGTGGAGGACGTCCTGGAGGTGGCCCGGCTCGACGGGGCCGCCGAACAAGCCGATCTGCAGGAGGTCGCGCTCGGCGAGTTCGTACGGCGCCGGGTGCAGGCGCTGGCGCCGGAGGCCAAGGTGACGGTGGACGAGGACGCGGTGGTGCCGACCGATCCGCGGCGGCTGGAGCGCATCCTCGGCAATCTGCTGGCCAACGCCGCCCGGCACGGCAAACCGCTGATCGAGGTCACGGTGGACGGCCCCTTCGTGCGGGTCCGCGACCACGGCCCCGGCTTCCCCGAGGACCTGCTGCGGGAGGGCCCGAGCCGCTTCCGTACCGGCAGCACCGACCGCTCCGGCGGCGGCCACGGCCTGGGCCTGACCATCGCCACCGGCCAGGCCCGCATCCTCGGCGCCCGCCTCACCTTCCGCAACGCCCCCGCCGCCGACGGCGGCGGCGCGGTGGCCCAGCTCCTGCTGCCGCGCTAGGGCACTTCCTCACCTCACACAGCACCGGCCGGGACCTTTGTGCAGGTCCCGGCCGGTGCGGTGTGAGGTGGTGCGGGGCTTCAGGGGGTCAGACGGCGTCCGCCATGAGCTGGGGCTGGTCCTCGGCCGGGGCGGCCTTGGGGGCGGAGCTGCGCAGCGGGGTCTCGCTGACGAACCAGGCGGCGGCGAAGCCGATGACGCTGACGACGGCGCCCCAGAGGAAGACGGTGTGAGTGCCGGTGGCCACCGCGTGGAAGTAGGCGTCCTTCACCGCGGGCGGGAACTTGGCGATGGTCGCCGGGTCGAGCTGGGCGCCGGCCTTGGTGGCGCCGGACGCCTTGCCCGCGGCGGTGGCCTCCATCGCGTGCTGCACCTTGTGCGAGAAGAGGGCGCCGAAGAGCGAGACGCCGAAGGAGCCGCCGATCGTACGGAAGAGGGTCGACGAGGACGAGCCGACGCCGATGTCCTTCATCTCCACGCTGTTCTGCGCGATCAGCATGGTGATCTGCATGATGAAGCCCATGCCCGCGCCGAGCACGGCCATGTAGGCACCGGAGGTCAGCCGGTTGGTGTGCACGTCCATGGTGGACAGCAGGTAGAGGCCGACGGTGATCAGGCCGCCGCCGATGATCGGGAAGATCTTGTACCGGCCGGTGGAGGTGGTCACCCGGCCCGCGACCATGGAGACCACGAGCATCGCGAGCAGCAGCGGCAGCAGGAGCAGGCCGGAGTTGGTGGCCGAGGCGCCCTGGACGGTCTGCTGGAAGAGCGGCAGGAAGGTCATCGCACCGAACATCGTGAAGCCGACCAGGAAGGCGATCAGCGAGATCAGCGAGAAGTTGGCGCTGCGGAAGATGTGCAGCGGCAGCACGGGCTCGGCGGCGCGCGTCTCGGCGTAGAGGAAGGCGCCCAGGGCGGCCACGCCGAGTACCAGCAGGCCGATGATCATCGGGGAGCCCCAGGCGTACTGCGTGCCGCCCCAGGTGGTGAGCAGCACCAGCGAGGTGATGGCCACGGTGAGCAGGCCGGCGCCGACGTAGTCGATCCGGGCGGTGCCGCGCTTCTTGGGCAGGTGCAGCACGATCGTCACCATGACGAGGGCGACCGCGCCGAGCGGCAGGTTGATGTAGAAGCTCCAGCGCCATCCCCAGTTGTCGGTGATGGAGCCGCCGACGAGCGGGCCGCCGATCATCGCTATCGCCATCACACCGGCGGTCAGGCCCTGGTACCGGCCGCGCTCGCGGGGCGGCACCAGCTCGCCGATGATCGCCATCACGCCGACGAGCAGACCGCCGGCGCCCAGGCCCTGGACGGCGCGGAAGGCGATGAGCTGGTCCATCGTCTGGGACATGCCGGAGAGCGCGGAGCCGAACAGGAACAGCACGATGGACGCCAGGAAGATGCCCTTCCTGCCGTACATGTCGCCGAGCTTGCCCCAGATCGGGGTCGAGGTGGCGGTCGCGAGCGTGTAGGCGGTGACCACCCAGGACAGGTGGTTGAGGCCGCCGAGGTCGCCGACGATGGTCGGCATCGCGGTGCCGACGATCATGTTGTCCAGCATCGCGAGCAGCATGGCGATCATCAGGCCCACGATGACCACGCGCACACTGCGCTGTTTCGGCTGGGTCGCGGCGTCGGTCTGGGACATGACCGTGGTTCCTCCCCCTAAGAGGGCGGTGATTCGGTGTCGCTTACTTGCCGCCCGGCTAGTTTCTGGTGTAGCAGTAAGGTACGGCGCTTACTAGCCGGGCGTCAAGCAAGTTAGTAAGGTCTGAGAAGGGACGGGCAACGCCGTACTGTCGACCTGGTCGGCTCCGGCCGGCACCGTCGAGTCGTCGCCCCGCCGGTCCACCAGGACCCGGCGCGAGTGCAGCAGGAGTCACCCCACCATGGCCACACCGCAGCCACGCCGCGGCGACACCCGTCGCCGTATTCAGGACGTCGCGATGGACCTCTTCGCGCAGCAGGGCTATGAGAAGACCTCGCTCCGCGAGATCGCCGAGCACCTGGACGTCACCAAGGCGGCGCTGTACTACCACTTCAAGACCAAGGAAGACATCCTCGCCAGCATCGCCGAGGACCTGACGAAGCCGGTCGACGAGGTGATCGCCTGGGCCGAGTCGCAGCCGCGCTCGCTGGCCACCAAGCAGGAGATGCTGCGCCGCTACAGCGAGGCGCTGTGGGCCGCGGCCCCGCTCTTCCGCTTCGTGCAGGAGAACCAGGCCACGATGCGCGAGCTGAGCATCGGAGAGTACTTCCGGTCCAAGGTGACCGCGCTGAGCGGGCTGCTCAAGGAGGACGGCGCGCCGCTGACCGCGCAGGTACGCAGCGTCACCGCGCTCTCCGCGATGCACTGGGGGGTGTTCGCGATGCAGAACGTCGAGGGCGACCCCGAGGAGAAGCGTGCCGCCATCCTCGAAGTCGCCCTCGATCTGCTCGCCGAAGCGGAGGCGGCGGCTGAGGCCGCCTCCCAGACCACCGGCGGGGCGGGCCCGGGCGCACACGGCGCCTGAGCCGTCACCCCTTCACGGGTGCCGCCGCTCCCGTACGGGTGGTGTCCGCTGTCATACGGGTGGTGCCGTCCGTCAGACGTGGACGCCGTGGGCGCGCAGGAAGTGCAGCGGCTCGACGGAGGAGCCGTAGTACGGGGTCTTGCGGATCTCGAAGTGCAGGTGCGGGCCGGTCGAGTTCCCGGTGGAACCGGACTTGCCTATCTGCTCGCCGGTGGTCACCTTCTCGCCGACGTGGACGCCGATGTGCGACAGGTGGCCGTACTGCGAGTACGTGTGGGCGCCGTGCTTGATCACGATGTTGTTGCCGTAGGCGCCGCCCCAGCCCGCCTCGACGACGACGCCGGTGTGCGCGGCGCGCACGGTGGTGCCGCTCGGCACGACGAAGTCCTGGCCGGAGTGCTTGTGCGCCCAGTGCGGCCCGGCCTGCGCGTAGCCCGCGCCGATCGTGTAGCCGGTGGTGGGCGTCTCCCAGGCGTTGACGAGCGCGGCGCGCTTCGCGGCGGCCTTGGCGACCGCGGCCTTGTGGGCGACGGCGGCGGCCTTCTTCGCGGCGGCGGCCTTGGCCACGGCGGCCTCGTGCGCGGCGGCGGCGGACTTCTGGGCCGCGGCCTGCTTCTGCACGGCCTGGGAGATGCTGCTCGCCGTCCCGGTAGCGAGGGCACCCTCGTGCTGCGCACCGGCGGCCATGGCCGCCGTGGAGCCCAGCGCGAGCGCCGCCACCAGTCCGCCGGTCACCACGGCCACACGGCCACGGGTGACGGACTTCGGGGCACGGTTCTTCATCGTCGAGTTCTTGCGCATGGAGAAATAACCTCACTGAATGGGGGAGCAACAGATCCGGCTGCGGTCCGTCGCGAATCCTTGGTAACGCGGCATTCCGCCCGGGCACAAGCACCCCCATTACTAAGCACGGCAGTAGACGGTGAGGGTCCCGCCGCGGGTCGCCTACCGCCGGGTATCGGTGGAATCTCCGATACGTAATCCCCGGCATCACGGAGCAAATCGGGCATCGGCCGCAGCGCCCCCACCCGGCGCCGGACCCGTGAGGCGCGCGGCGGGCGGCCCGCGAACAGCCGACTATTTCCCTTAGTAAGTGGGCTGGGTCACATGGGGTACATCACCCCGGAGCGAGAATCGGCGATTTTCCGCCGCCGGTGGACCGGGGAAAGCGATGTGACCGGGGCCACTCCCCCGGTGCCGAATTACGGTGAATTCGTGGCGCGGGCCACATTCGCTCCTCTACCGTGGGGTGCCGGGACGACTCAGGGGGGCGCCGGATGGCGGACGACGACGAGTACCTGGCGCTCACCGGCATCGAGCTGGCGGACGCCGTCGAGGCCGTACGGGAGGGCCTGATCGCGGGCACCGCGCGCGGCGCGGGCAAGGCGGTCCGCTTCGAGGTCGGCGAGATCCACATGGAGTTCACGGTCGAGCTGCGGCGCACCCGTACCGCACGCGGCGGGGTGAAGGCGTGGGTCGTCGACGCGGGCGGCGACGCGGCGCGCACCACCGGCCGTACCCACACCGTCGCCTTCACCCTGCGGCCGAAGGACGCCGCGACCGGCGGGTACCTGGAGATCGGCGCCCCCGACGAGGGCGACACCTCGGGCCTGACGCGCCGCCCCGGCTCCTCGTACGGCGAGTGACGGCGGACCGACCCGCGCCCCCGCGGGTCTCCCGGCACCCCGCACGCCGCCGCCTGGCGGTGGTCCGCAGCGGCGGCCACCAGGGCAGCGGCTACCTCCTCACCGGGCGGCTGGTCCTCACCGCCGCGCATCTGCTCTCCCACGAGCGCGACATCCGCGTCACCGCCCTCGACGGCCACGGCGAGGCGCCCTGCACCACCGTCGCGTCCTGGTACGACCACGCCACCGGCCTGGACGTGGCGCTGCTGGCCTCCGACCGCCCGCTGACCGACCCCGCCGCCCTCGACGCCGGGCCGCTGGCCTGGGCCAAGATCGGCACGCTCGCGCCGATCCCCGGCTGCCAGGCGGTCGGCTTCCCCTACGGCCAGCGGGACGCGGCGGGCGGCCTCGACACCGAGCAGCTGATCGGCACCTACAAACCCGGATCGGGGCTGGTCACGGGCCGCGATGTGATCGCCGTCGACGGCGTGCCGCCCGAGCCGCGCCCCGACGGCATCTCGCCGTGGGCGGGCATGTCGGGCGCGGCCGTCTTCACCGACGGCGTCCTGCTGGGCGTGGTGACCTCCGACCCGCGCGGCTGGCGGCACGGCCGGGTCACCGTCACCCCGGTGCAGCGGCTGCGCGACGAGCCCGGCTTCCTCAGCGCCCTGGACGCCGTCGGCTACCTCGCCCCCTCATTCGTCGACGCCTCCTGCACCTTCCCCGACCCGACCGCCGAGTTCGAGTCCCGCTACGCCGGGTACGTGGCCAAGCGCCACGGCACGCTGCGGATCTTCGGTATCGACCTCACCGACCGCAGACGCGCCACCTGGCCGCTGGACGCCGCGTACTACAGCCTGGAGGCCGCACCGACGGCCTTACGGGACGTCGGCGGGTGGCAGCAGCCGCCGCGCGCCGCCGGGCCGGTGCCGGCCGAGCAGGCGCTCGCCGGGCACGAGCGGGTGCTGCTGCGCGGCGTCGCGGGCTCGGGCAAGACCACTCTGGTGCAGTGGCTGGCGGTGGCCGCCGCGGGCCAGGAGCTGAGCGAGCACCAGCGGCACCTGACCGGCCTGGTCCCGTTCGTCCTGCCGCTGCGTACGGTCGCCCGCCGTGACCGGCTGCCGGCCCCCGCCGACTTCCTGGAGGCGGTCGGCGCGCCGCTCACCGCACCGGCGGGGTGGGTCGAGCGCATCCTCGCCGACCGCCGCGCCCTGGTCCTGGTCGACGGCCTGGACGAGATCGACGAGCGCGCCCGGGAGCGCGTCGGCGACTGGCTGCGCGACCTCCTCGCCGCCTACCCCGGCAACCACTGGCTGGTCACCTCCCGCCCCTCCGCCGTCGCCGACCGCTGGCTGAGCGACGAGGGCTTCACCGAGCTGACCCTCTCCCCCATGAGCCGCCGCGACGTCCGCGCCTTCGCCGGGCGCTGGCACGACGCCGCCCGCGCCGCCACCCCCGACGACACCGAGGAACTGGCCCGCCTCGACGACTACCAGCGCTCCCTGCTCGCCGCCCTCGACACCAAGCACGACCTCGGCCGCCTCGCCACCAACCCGCTGATGTGCGGTCTGATCTGCGCCCTGCACCGCGACCGCGGCGGCTATCTGCCCACCGGCCGCAAGGAGCTGTACGACGCCGCCCTGTCGATGCTGCTGCTGCGCCGCGACCGCGAGCGCGACCTGGCGCCGCCGCTCACCGAGGCCCCGCAGATCCAGCTCCTGCAGAAGCTGGCGTACTGGCTGGTGCGCAACGGCCAGGCCGAGATGGACCGCGAGGACGCGGTGGGCCTGGTCACCACCGCGCTGCCCGCGATGCCCGCCGCGGCCGCCGTCGGCGACGGGCCCGCCGTCTACCGCTACCTGCTGGAGCGCAGCGGTCTGCTGCGCGAGCCCACGGCGGACACGGTCGACTTCGTCCACCGCACCTTCCAGGACTACCTGGCCGCGCGGGCCGCGGTCGAGGAGCGGGACTTCGAGCTGATGGCCCGCAACGCCCACCACGACCAGTGGTCCGACGTGATCCGGATGGCCGTCGCCAACGCCCGCCCGGACGAGCGCGCCCGCCTCCTGCGCAAGATCCTCGCCCGCGGCGACCGTACGAAGACCCACCGCGGCCGCCTCCACCTCCTCGCCATGGCCTGCCTCGAACACGCCACCGAGCTGGACCCCGCGGTCCGCGCCGCCGTCGAGGAACGCGGCGCGGCACTGATCCCGCCGCGGTCGTACGCGGAAGCCGAGGCCCTGGCGGCGGTCGGACCGCTGGTCCTGGAACTGCTGCCGGGGCCGGAGGGGCTGGATGAGGAGGAGGCGACGGCGACGATCGAGACCGCGGCGCTGATCGGGGGCGACGCGGCGGTGGGGGTGATGCGGCGCTTCGCGGGGCAGCCGCCTACGGGCGTGAAGAGCGCGCCGGGCCGGAGGTCTCCGCCCGATGTGGACGCCCGCCAGTACCCGGCGGAAGTCCTCCACCGCCTACCACGTGGCCGTGTGCACCACGCGCTGGGCCGGAGGTTTCCGCCCGGTGTGGACGCCCGTCAGTACGCGACGGAAGTCCTCGACCGCCTGCCACGGGACCGGACGACTTTCGCAGCCCAGACCGCCGAGCAGGTGGAGGCGCTGGCGGAGATCGGTGGAGTCGTGTCGGTGTCGACGGGCGTATCTGTGTTGCCGGACGTACTCGCGAGAATCGGCGCGAACACGCTGGAGGACATCTACCTGAGCGAACCCATGACGGACGAGACCCTTTCGCTGCTTGCGGACCTGTCCGGCTTACGCAGGCTCGCCTTCTTCGACTGCTCGCGCCTCACCGATCTGTCGCCGCTGGCCGACGGGCCGTTTCGCCTCCTGACGCTGTGCGGTCTGCCTCCCGGAATTGACCTGGGCGTGCTGCGAAGTCTGACCGCGCTGCGTTCCCTGGCCCTGCGCAGCTTGGATTCGTGCTGGCCCGGCCCGTCCTCCCTCCCTGCCGGGCTCGGCGTCACGGACTTCTACACTGACCTCGGAGAGCGGGGGCTGGAGGGTGTCGAGCGGCTGACGAAGGTCGAGCAGGTCGAGGCCGACTCCGCCACTCGCGCGCTGGCCCGTGACGACTGGGACCGCCTGCATCTCCTGCCACGCCTGGATTCCCTGTCCCTCGGCAGCGGTCCCACCGCGAGCCTCGATCCCGCTTTCCCGGCGCTGCCGAACGTTCAGACCCTGACGGTGTCCCGAGGGGCCGTCGGCTCGCTACCGACATACCTGGCGGAGCTGTTCCCCGCCGCGCGGCGGGTCACCGTGGCGCACCCCGTCGTGCTCGGCCCGCACACTTTCGACCTCGCCCCGTTGGCTGCGTTCCCGGAGCTGTCCGAGGTCGTCGTCCGCCACCAGGACACAGCCCTGGAGGTCCTCACCGACGCCCTTCCGCCCCGCGTCACGGTGACGATCACACCCCGCCCCCGGGCATAGGAAAGGCCCCGGCCCCCGTACCAGCAGTGCTGGTACGGGGGCCGGGGCCTTCGTACGGGTCCGCGCGGGACGCGTTACGCGTCCTTGGTGAGGTTCGGCGGGCCGCCCGCCGTCTCGATCGGCGGGGCGTCCGCGACCGTGACCTTCTCCTCACCGCGGAAGGTGAACTTCGCGGCCTCCCCTTCGCCCTCCACGTCCACGACCACGATGTGGCCGGGGCGCAGCTCGCCGAAGAGGATCTTCTCGGACAGCGAGTCCTCGATCTCCCGCTGGATCGTCCGGCGCAGCGGCCGGGCGCCCAGCACGGGGTCGTAGCCGTGCTTGGAGAGCAGCGACTTCGCCTCGGAGCTGAGCTCGATGCCCATGTCCCGGTCGCGCAGCCGCTCGTCCACCCGGCCGATCATCAGGTCGACGATCTGCAGGATGTCGTCCTCGGTGAGCTGCGGGAAGACGACGACGTCGTCGACACGGTTGAGGAACTCGGGGCGGAAGTGCTGCTTCAGCTCGTCGCTGACCTTGTTCTTCATCCGCTCGTAGTTGGTCTTCGTGTCGCCCTGGGCCGCGAAGCCCAGGTTGAAGCCCTTGGAGATGTCCCGGGTGCCGAGGTTGGTCGTCATGATGATGACCGTGTTCTTGAAGTCCACGACCCGGCCCTGGGAGTCGGTCAGCCGACCGTCCTCCAGGATCTGCAGCAGCGAGTTGAAGATGTCCGGGTGGGCCTTCTCGACCTCGTCGAAGAGCACGACGGAGAACGGCTTGCGGCGCACCTTCTCGGTGAGCTGGCCGCCCTCTTCGTACCCGACGTAGCCGGGAGGGGAGCCGAACAGCCGCGAGACGGTGTGCTTCTCGCTGAACTCCGACATGTCGAGGGAGATCAGCGCGTCCTCGTCCCCGAAGAGGAACTCCGCGAGGGCCTTGGACAGCTCGGTCTTACCGACACCGGACGGGCCGGCGAAGATGAACGAGCCACCGGGGCGCTTGGGGTCCTTCAGACCGGCACGCGTGCGGCGGATGGCCTTGGAGAGCGCCTTGACGGCGTCGCGCTGGCCGATGACGCGCTTGTGCAGCTCGTCCTCCATGCGCAGCAGCCGCGAGGACTCCTCCTCGGTCAGCTTGAAGACCGGGATGCCGGTGGCCGTGGCGAGCACCTCGGCGATCAGGTCCTCGTCGACCTCGGCGACGACGTCCATGTCGCCGGCCTTCCACTCCTTCTCGCGCTTGGTCTTCGCGGCGAGGAGCTGCTTCTCGTTGTCCCGGAGCGAGGCCGCCTTCTCGAAGTCCTGCGAGTCGATCGCGGACTCCTTCTCGCGGCGCACGTCGGCGATCTTCTCGTCGAACTCGCGGAGGTCCGGCGGCGCGGTCATCCGGCGGATGCGCATCCGGGAACCGGCCTCGTCGATCAGGTCGATCGCCTTGTCCGGCAGGAAGCGGTCCGAGATGTAGCGGTCGGCCAGCGTCGCGGCGGCGACCAGGGCGGAGTCCGTGATGGACACCCGGTGGTGCGCCTCGTACCGGTCGCGCAGACCCTTGAGGATCTCGATGGTGTGCGGCAGCGACGGCTCCGCGACCTGGATGGGCTGGAAGCGGCGCTCGAGGGCCGCGTCCTTCTCCAGGTACTTGCGGTACTCGTCGAGCGTGGTGGCGCCGATGGTCTGCAGCTCGCCACGGGCCAGCATGGGCTTGAGGATCGAGGCCGCGTCGATGGCGCCCTCGGCCGCGCCCGCACCCACCAGGGTGTGCAGCTCGTCGATGAAGAGAATGATGTCGCCGCGGGTGCGGATCTCCTTGAGGACCTTCTTCAGGCGCTCCTCGAAGTCACCGCGGTACCGGGATCCGGCGACCAGGGCGCCGAGGTCCAGGGTGTAGAGCTGCTTGTCCTTGAGCGTCTCGGGCACCTCGCCCTTGACGATCGCCTGGGCCAGGCCCTCGACGACGGCGGTCTTGCCGACGCCGGGCTCGCCGATGAGGACGGGGTTGTTCTTGGTGCGGCGGGACAGCACCTGCATGACCCGCTCGATCTCCTTCTCGCGCCCGATGACCGGGTCGAGCTTGGTCTCGCGGGCGGCCTGGGTGAGGTTGCGGCCGAACTGGTCCAGGACGAGCGAGGTCGAGGGGGTGCCCTCGGCCGGCCCGCCGGCCGTGGCCGACTCCTTCCCGCCGGAGTAACCGGACAGCAGCTGGATGACCTGCTGCCTGACCCGGTTGAGATCGGCGCCCAGCTTCACGAGGACCTGGGCGGCGACGCCCTCGCCCTCGCGGATCAGGCCGAGCAGGATGTGCTCGGTGCCGATGTAGTTGTGGCCGAGCTGAAGGGCCTCGCGGAGCGACAGCTCCAGCACCTTCTTGGCCCGGGGAGTGAAGGGGATGTGGCCGGACGGGGCCTGCTGCCCCTGCCCGATGATCTCCTCCACCTGCTGGCGGACCGCCTCAAGAGAAATCCCGAGGCTCTCCAGGGCCTTAGCGGCGACACCCTCACCCTCGTGGATCAAGCCCAGGAGGATGTGCTCGGTGCCGATGTAGTTGTGGTTGAGCATCCGGGCTTCTTCCTGAGCCAGGACGACAACCCGCCGCGCGCGGTCGGTGAACCTCTCGAACATCGTTAATCGCTCCTCAGAGCGGTCGGGCAGTGAGGGGTCGGTCCCCTCCCTGTCCTTCCGCATGCTAGTCCCGCACAGCGGCGCCGCTCACGTATCCACCCCCGCTCGCGCGAGGGAGCTGCGCTACCGGCTGACGTCACTCCCACAACCTCGATGGTGCGAGACGATGTTCCCGCAGGCCAGGCGAATACCCCTTTATCGAGTACGCCCGTGGCGAACGCCCGCCCCGCCTGCTCGAACACCAGCCCTTCCCACTAGGTACTTCTTACCCTCCGCGACTGACAGTCCATGCCGAAACGGCCTGGCGAGTGCGCTAAGGGCGAACAACCTTGCGCCGGATCGAACGCATGCGGCGCATACTCACCGTGTTCCACCCAGGACGGTACGTAACCCTTGTCGCGGCGGGGAGTTGCATACGACATGGGCTGGTACGAGGACGAGCTGGGGTGGCCGACCACCGGGACGCTGCCGCCGGGGTTGGTCACCGGGGTGCGTTTCGACGCGCTGGACGCGCCGGCCGAGGCGGGCTTCGCGATGCTGAGCCGTTTCCCGCAGCCCGACCGGCTCGGTCCCGTGGCCCTGGACGGCCACCGGGTCCGGCTGCTGGTGGCGGCCGGATCCGCGGAGGAGCTGCCGGGACTGCTGGAGTGGCTGGAGTGGGGAGGGATCCCGCTCGACCTGACGGCGCTGGGAGCCGGTGACCGCATGCGGGCACCGGCGCACCCCGACTGGGGCCGCCGGGAGGCCGCCTTCGACCGGACTGCGCCGGTGTGGCTGCGGCCTCCCCGGCCGGGCTGCGAGGTGGAGTCCGCCGTGCCCGCGCTGGATGTCGCGGGAAGGGCCGAAGGAACGGGGGTGCCCGTCGGCCTGTCGGCGTTGGTGGCCGCGCTCGCGACGGCCTGCCACCGGATCACGCTGCGGTCGCGCAGCCAGGATCAGCCGTGGGCCTTCTCGTACGCCTCACGGATGGTGGCGGGCACACGACCGCGGTCGTTGACTTCGTAGCCCTTCTCCTTGGCCCATGCACGAATCTTGGCGGTGTCGGGACCCGAGCCCCCGCTGCGGACGGCCTTGGTACGGCCCCGCCCGGCACGCCCACCGGTCCGACGGCCACTGTCCGTGTACGGGTTCAGCAGCCCACGGAGCTTGTCGGCATTCGCGGTGGTGAGGTCGATCTCGTACGTCACACCGTCGAGAGCGAACGTGACAGTCTCGTCCGCCTCGCCGCCATCGAGGTCGTCAACAAGAAGAACCTGAACCTTCTGAGCCACCGGCTTCCCTTTCATCGAAAACGGATTAACGGTAAAAGCAAAGCGCCTTTCCCGGGAAAACACAAACCCCTTGCACGAAGAGGTCTGCGCGAGGTAGCGCGATCCGGACAAACCGGAACGGTCAGAGTTGCAGAAGCATGCGGCTGTTGCCCAAGGTGTTCGGTTTCACTCGCTCCAGGTCGAGGAACTCCGCGACACCCTCGTCATTGGAACGCAGCAGCTCGCCGAAGACATCGCCGTCCACCGGGGTCTCGCCGATCTCGACGAAGCCGTGCTTCGCGAAGAAGTCCACTTCGAAGGTGAGACAGAAAATACGACGCACTCCCAGCCATCGCGCGGTCTGCAGCAGCTTCGCGAGAAGCTGGTGCCCGACACCCTTGCCGCGCAGTCTGGGGTCGACCGCCAGGGTCCTGACCTCGGCGAGGTCCTCCCACATCACATGGAGGGCGCCGCAGGCGACCACACTCGCGTCCTCGTCGCGTTCGGCGACCCAGAACTCCTGGATGTCCTCATAAAGGGTCACCGTCGGCTTGTCGAGCAGGATGCTGTCACGGACATAGGAGTCCAGCAGCCGCCGTACCGCGGCGACATCGCCGGTGCGGGCCCGGCGGATGGTGACGTCATTCGACATGAGGGGCATGGGCGGACGCTATCGCCCTTCGGCTTCCGGCGGGCCGGAGGGGTCCACGGACTGGATGATGCGCAATGCGTCACGGACCGCTTCACGCTGTTCCGGCGACATCATGCCGAAGAAGTGCACGAGGGCCGCGGCGGGGTTGTCGCTCGCGGCCCAGGCTTCGTTCATCAGTGCGGCGGAGTATGCCGCTCGCGTCGAAACGGCCTCATAACGATAAGCCCGGCCTTCCGCCTCGCGGCGGAGCCAGCCCTTCTGGCGCAGGTTGTCCATTACGGTCATCACCGTCGTGTACGCGATGGAACGGTCCTGTGACAGGTCCTCCAGCACTTCACGAACCGTGACCGGGCGGTTCCACTCCCACACCCTGGTCATGACGGTGTCTTCGAGGTCTCCCAATGGACGGGGCACACTCGGAATACTAAGGGAAACTCCGGTCAAATGACCGGAATGCCGCTTATGGCGCTCTTACGGGTGAGCTACTGCTCGTCCCCGGACGCCTGCCGGGCGGCCTCCGCACGGGCGAACGCGGCGTCCACGGCCGCGTCCTCCTTGCTCTTGTTGGCCCCGCCCTGGTTCTTGATGATCGTGACCATGACGGCGGTGAAGAGGATCGCCATCACCAGCGGGGGAACGATCGCGGAAACGTAGTCCATGCCCATAAGGGTAGCCAGGCCCCCTTACGGGCCCGACGGCGGAGGCACCTTTTGTGCCGTCCGCCGTCAGGACCGGCCGCCGTCAGGCGGTACGGACCGCCCCCGCGGCCTCGTGGACGCCGTGCTCACCGCCGTCGCCCTCCTCCTTGCCGCCCTTGCGCCCGGGGGCGGGGCGGCGGCCGGGCGGCCAGATCTCGGCCGGCGTCGGCGGGCGCTTCCTGGCCGGGTCCTGGCCGGGGGCCGGGGGCTGCGGCGAGGGGGCCTTCGGGGCGGGCTTCTTCTCCGCCGGGTCGGGCTCGGCGGCGAGACGGGCACCCGGCAGGGCGAGCAGGCGGCGCGGCGCGGTCATATGTGCCTCCAGACGCAGTCGTACGTCGTTCTCTGCGAGGGTTTCGCAGCGGCGCAGCAGTGCGGTACGCCGCCGGTGCTCCGGGGTACCGCTGGGCAGCGCGCGCAGTCGGCGCAGCGCCGCCAGGTCGTCGGCGGTCGGTCGGTATCCGGCGGCCAGGGCAGCGGTGAGCCGCTCCAGGTAGCCCGCCACACTCCCGGGCAGGGCCCGTCGGTAACGGCTCAGCTCGTCGAGCTGGAAGGCGCGCAGCCGCCCCGCCTCGTCCGCCGCGTCGTCCACGGCGGCGGCGAGCCGGAGGTAGTCCTGTACGTACTCGGCCGGGCGGGGAACGACGGTGGCGGCCCGGCTGGGGTGCAGGGCCTCCGCGAGGGCGCGTCGCAGCACGCGCACTTCCTCCGCGCTGAACGCCATCCCGCCTCGGTTTCCGTGTGGCGTGGGCATAGTCGGATTTTAAGTGCTAAGCGGACAAACTTCGCGCAATACGAAATGCGCGGTGCGTCGGCGCGATATCCGCGCACGCCGACGGACCGGCCGTGCTCCCGGGGGAATTCCGCCGCAGGTGGTGAAGGCGGGGGAGATCAGGTGGTGGAGATGTTCCGTTCGTAGACCAGCCGCAGGCCGATCAGGGTCAGCCACGGCTCGTGCGCGTCGATGATCGACGCCTCGCCGAGGACCAGCGGGGCGAGGCCGCCGGTGGCGATCACGGTGACGTCGTCCGGGTCGTCGGCCAGTTCACGGGCCATCCGCTCGGCGATGCCGTCGGCCTGCCCGGCGAAACCGTAGAGGATGCCGGACTGCATGGCCTCGATGGTGTTCTTGCCGATGACACTGCGCGGCCGGGCCAGTTCGATCTTGCGGAGCTGCGCGCCGCGCACGCCCAGCGCGTCCACCGAGATCTCGATGCCCGGTGCGATGGCGCCGCCCACGTACTCACCGCGCGCGGAGACCGCGTCGAAGGTGGTGGCGGTGCCGAAGTCCACCACGATGCACGGGCCGCCGTACAGGTGCACGGCGGCCAGCGAGTTGATGATCCGGTCGGAGCCGACCTCCTTGGGGTGGTCGACCAGGATCGGCACCCCGGTCTTGATGCCGGGCTCGACCAGGATCGAGGGCACGTCGCCGTAGTAGCGGCGGGTCACCTCGCGCAGTTCGTGCAGCACCGACGGCACGGTCGAGCAGATCGCGATGCCGTCGATGCCGTCGCCGAGGTCGCCGAGCAGCGGGTGCATGCCCATCAGGCCCTGCAGCAGGACCGCCATCTCGTCGGCGGTGCGGCGCGGGTCGGTGGAGATCCGCCAGTGCTCGACGATCTCCTCGCCGTCGAACAGGCCGAGGACGGTGTGGGTGTTGCCGACGTCGATGGTGAGCAGCATCCGCCTCTACGCTTCCGCTCGCAGGTCGAGGCCGATGTCGAGAACCGGGGAGGAGTGGGTGAGGGCGCCCACCGCCAGGTAGTCGACGCCGGTCTCGGCGTACTGCCGGGCGGTCTCCAGGGTGAGCCGGCCCGAGGACTCCAGGGCCGCGCGGCTCGCCACGATCGCCACCGCCTCCTCGGTCTCCGCGGGGGTGAAGTTGTCCAGCAGGATCAGGTCGGCCCCTGCGTCCAGCACCTCGCGCACCTGGTGCATGGTGTCGACCTCGACCTCGATGGCCAGGTCGGGGAACTCCTCGCGGACCAGCTTGAACGCCTGGGCGACACCGCCGGCGGCGATCACGTGGTTGTCCTTGACCAGTGCCGCGTCGGACAGCGACATCCGGTGGTTGACGCCGCCGCCGCAGCGGACCGCGTACTTCTCCAGCGCCCGCAGGCCCGGGGTCGTCTTGCGGGTGTCGCGCACCCGCGCCTTGGTGCCCTCCAGCACGTCCGCCCACGCGCGGGTGGCGGTGGCGATCCCGGAGAGCCTGCACAGCAGGTTGAGCGCGCTGCGCTCACCGGTCAGCAGGTCGCGGGTGCGGCCGCGGACGGTCAGCAGCTTCTGCCCGGCCACGACCCGCTCGCCGTCCTCCACGTGCCGCTCGACCTCGAACTCGTCGGTGCACACCACCGACAGCACCGCCTCGGCCACGCGCAGGCCCGCCACGGTCCCCGCCTCACGGGCGGTGAAGTCGCCGGTGGCGCGGGCTTCCTCGGGGACGGTCGCCACCGTGGTGACGTCCACGCCCTGGTCGAGATCCTCCTCGATCGCCAGGTGCGCGATGTCCTCGATCTGCACCGGGTCGAGCCCGGCGTCCATCAGGAGCTGCGCCAGGTCGGGGTCGAGGCCGCACTCCAGCGGGTCGAGCCCGTACGCGTCGCCCGTGTCGTCCGCGCCGCAGCCACAGCCGTCACCGCAGCCGCCACCGCCGGTCTCGCTCGGCGGGCCGAACTGCGGCAGCGGCAGGGAGACGGGCTGGGGACGGTCGGGGGTACTCACGAGATCTCCTTCGAGGCGGGTGCGGAGCGCGGCGCGGCCCCATCATCCCCGATCGCGGCGGCGCCGCGGGTCGGCGGGAAGTCCGCGGTCTGCGTGGTGCGGACCGCGAGCGTGCGGTGCGGGGTGAGGCGTACGACGAGATGCCGCCGCCACTGCTGGTCGTCGCGGTCGGGACGGTCGAGGCGCCAGTGCGAGCCGCGGGTCTCCTCGCGGCGCCGGGCGGCGGCGACCAGCACCCGGGCGACCAGACTCAGATTGGTCGACTCCCAGGTCTCCACGCAAGGCTCCGCGGTCTTGCCGTCCCTGTCGTACTCCTCGACGGCCGAGGTGTGCAGCCGCTCCAGCGCGCCCGCCGCGGTGGCCAGGCTCTCCGCGCTGCGCAGCACACCGGCGCCGGCGGACATGATCCGCTGCACCTCGTAGCGTGCCTCGGGCGCCAGCAGCGGGGTGTGCGCGGGCTCGGGGATGACCGGCTCGCCGGGCTCGGCCGGGTCGGCGACGATGTCGGCGGCGATCCGCTCGGCGAAGACCAGTCCTTCGAGCAGCGAGTTGGACGCGAGCCGGTTGGCGCCGTGCACACCGGTGCAGGCGACCTCGCCGCAGGCGTAGAGCCCGGGGACGGTGGTGCGGCCGCGCAAGTCGGTACGGACGCCGCCGGAGGCGTAGTGCGCGGCGGGCGCCACCGGGATGGGCTCGGTGACCGGGTCGATGCCGTGCGCCCGGCAGGCGGCCAGGATGGTCGGGAAGCGCTCGGCCCACATCTGGGCGCCGAAGTGCCGGGCGTCGAGGTACATGTGCGGGGCGCCGGTCTCCTCCATCCGGCGCATGATGCCCTTGGCGACGATGTCGCGCGGCGCCAGTTCGGCCAGCTCGTGCTGTCCGACCATGAAGCGGGTGCCGTCGGCGTCCACGAGGTGGGCGCCCTCGCCGCGGACCGCCTCGGACACCAGCGGCTGCTGGCCCTCGGCCTCGGGTCCCGTCCACAGCACGGTCGGGTGGAACTGGACGAACTCCAGGTCGCTGACCTCGGCCCCGGCGCGCAGCGCGAGCGCCACGCCGTCGCCGGTGGAGACCGCGGGGTTGGTGGTGGACGAGAAGACCTGCCCCATGCCGCCGGTCGCCAGCACCACCGCGCGGGCCCGTACGGCTCCGACGCCGTCCCGCTGCCCGGCGCCCATGACGTGCAGCGTGACGCCGGCCGCGCGCCCCTCGGTGTCGGTGAGCAGGTCCAGGGCGAGCGCGTTCTCGACGAACTCGATGCCGGCTTCGCGGACCGCCTCGATCAGCGCCCGGGAGATCTCGGCGCCCGTCGCGTCGCCGCCCGCGTGGGCGATACGGCTGCGGTGGTGGCCGCCCTCGCGGGTGAGCAGGACGCGGCCGCTCTCGGCGTCGGTGTCGAAGCGGGCGCCGGTGGCGATCAGGCGGCGTACGGCGTCGGGGCCGTCGGTGACCAGTGCGCGGACGGCGGACTCGTCGCAGATGCCCACGCCCGCGACCAGGGTGTCGGCCAGGTGCTGCTCGGGAGTGTCGCCCTCGCCGAGGGCGGCGGCGACGCCGCCCTGCGCCCAGCGGGTGGAGCCGTCGTCCAGGTGCGCCTTGGTCACCACGGTGACCTTGGCGCCGGACGCGGCGCAGCGCAGCGCCACGGTGAGCCCGGCGACTCCGGACCCCACCACGACCACGTCGGAGGTGAGGACCCAGCCGGGGGCGGGGGCGTACAGGCGTATGCCGGTACCCGCGGTACCGGTTCGGCTTGCGTTCATTCGGCGGCTCCGAATTCCAGCGGGATGTTGTCGATCAGGCGGGTGCTGCCGACCTTCGCCGCGACGGCGAGGACGGCGGGCCCGGTGTGATCGGAGGCGGCTTCGGTGAAGTCGGCCGGGTCGATGAGTGCCAGGTAGTCGACGGCGAGGCCGTCGGCGTCGGCGAGCGCGGCCAGGGCGGCCTTCCGTACGGCGTCGGGTCCGTCCGCGGCCGCGTCCCGGCCGGCGAACAGCGCGCGGGACAGGGCGAGCGCGTGGGCGCGGTCCTGGGCCGTCAGATAGCGGTTGCGGCTGGACAGCGCGAGGCCGTCGTCCTCCCGGACGGTCGGTACGGCGACGATGTCGACGGGGAAGTTCAGGTCGGTGGCCATCCGGCGGATCAGCGCGAGCTGCTGGGCGTCCTTCTGCCCGAAGAACGCCGCGGCGGGCCGGGTGAGGTGCAGCAGCTTGGCGACGACGGTCAGCATCCCGTCGAAGTGGCCGGGCCGCGACGCGCCTTCGTACCCCGTGCCCATGGGGCCCGCCGCGATCCGCACCCGCGGCTGCCCGCCGGGGTAGACCTCGTCGGTGCCGGGGGCGAAGACCACGTCGGCGCCCGCCCGGCCGGCCAGTTCCACATCGGCGTCGAGGGTGCGCGGGTAGCGGTCGAGGTCCTCGTTCGGGCCGAACTGCAGGGGGTTGACGAAGACGGTGACGGTGACGAGGCCGTCGCCCGCGTGGGCGCGGGCGGCGCGGATCAGGGACGCGTGGCCTTCGTGGAGCGCGCCCATGGTCATCACGACGGCCGCGGCCGGGGGGAGGTCCCGGGCGTGGTGCACGAGTCGGGTCATGAGGCCGTGGTCCCCTCGTCGTTGGCGAGCGCGCCGAGCAGGGCCGCGGCGTACTCCGGCTTGAGCATTCCGTTGGCGAGTGCGCGGTCGGCGGTGGCGCGGGCCATCGCCACGTACGAGGCCACCGTGTCGGGGGCGTGGGCGCGCAGCTGTTCCAGGTGGGCGGCGACGGTGCCGGCGTCGCCGCGGGCGACGGGGCCGGTGAGGGCGGCGTCGCCGGAGCGCAGCGCGTTGTCGAGGGCGGCGCCGAGCAGCGGGCCGAGCATCCGGCCGGGTTCGGTGACGCCCGCCTGCCGCAGCAGGTCGCTCGCCTGGGCGACGAGGGTGACCAGGTGGTTCGAGCCGATGGCCAGGGCGGCGTGGTAGAGCGGGCGGGCGGCCTCCTCGATCCACTCCGGCTCGCCGCCCATCTCGATGACGAGGGCTTCCGCGGCCATCCGCAGCTCGCCGGGGGCGGTCACGCCGAAGGAGCAGCCCGCGAGGCGCTGTACGTCGACGGGGGTGCCGGTGAAGGTCATCGCCGGGTGCAGCGCGAGGGGCAGCGCCCCGGCGCGCAGGGCGGGGTCCAGTACGGCGGTGCCGTAGCGGCCCGAGGTGTGCACCAGGAGCTGCCCGGGGCGTACGGCGCCGGTCTCGGCGAGTCCGGTCACCAGTGCGGGCAGGGTGTCGTCGGGGACGGTCAGCAGGACGAGGTCGGCCAGGGCGAGTACGGCCGCCGGTTCGACCAGCGGCACGTCCGGCAGCAGGGCCGCGGCGCGGCGCCGCGAGGCGTCCGACACGCCGGAAGCGGCGACCGGCCGGTGTCCGGCCAGTTTCAGCGCCGCCGCGAGCGCGGGTCCGACCCGGCCCGCCCCGACCACTCCGACAGCCAGCCGCGCCGGCCGTCCCTCCGCCCCAGAAGCGGCACTCTGCGATGCGTTCACGCTGCGCTTGCCTTCCCGTTCCAGTCCGCACGGGGTACCGGACGCCTTCTCGTCAATCCTACGCTAAGACCCTCGCCCCCCGGCAGCTCCCCGGAACGAGCGCTGCGCCACATCCGGCGCCTTGGATCGCCCCGGGCAGACGTAAGGGGCGGAATCATCGGATTCCGCCCCTTACGAGGGCTCCCCCTGTGAGGGCTCGCGCGTCACATCGCCGGAAGGCCCTACGCGGGCTCCCAGGCCACCAGCTGGTGGAAGATCCGTATGTCGCCGTCCACCTTCGGGGCGTCGACCGGGATACGGCCGTAGAAGGCCAGCACCAGTTCGGCGGCCGTACCGGTGGCGGAGACGTCGGCCGCTTCCAGCGCCTCGTCCGCGGCGGTGCCGGGGACGGGGAGGCGGGTCGCGCGGGCGCCGTCGCCGGACAGCCACAGGCGCCAGGAGGGGCCGTCGGTGACGTGGTAGTCGACGACCGCGGGCTCGTGCGGCCAGGGATCCGTCGTCGCGACACAGGTGTGCAGGAACTCGTCGATGCCGTCGAGCGCCACCTGATCCGGCAGCGGCCGCGGGTCGCCCGCGGTGAGCTGGGCGTCGTAGGTGTGCATCGCGACCTCCTGGAGCTGGTGCCGGGCGACGGCGCCGCAGGTCTGCGGGGACTGCGAGGTGCCCCACCAGGTCCAGCAACCGCGGTCGGGTCCGGCTTCGCGCAGTGCGTCCAGCAGCGCCCGCGTCGAGGCGGCCATCCACTCCAGCAGGGCCTCACGCTCGCGCGGTGCGTCCGGGCCCTCGGGCGCCGCCTTGGCGGTGGCGTCGGGCCCCGCCGCGACGGTGGCCGCCCAGGCGCGGCGCCCCGTCCCCAGGTGCCGCACCAGATCGGACAGCGTCCACTCGGGGCAGGTCGGCACCTGCGTGTCGAGGCTGGGCGCGGCGGCGACCGCGGCGCGGAACGCGGTTGAGCGTTCGTCGATCAGCCGCAGCAGATCGGGGAACTCCAGAGTCTTTTCCACCCCGGGTGTGTATCACCGGGCACGGGTGGCCGGACAGCGGTTTTCCCGGCCCACCGGTACGGGCGGCGGGGGTCCCGCGTGCGCGGCGGGGGTAATTGGGTGGGCGTCGGCGGCGGCGGGAAGGGAGGATCGGCGCATGAGCGATGTGGCGGAGGCCCGGGAGCGGCGGGCGGCGGCGGTGGCCGGGTGTGAGCGGGTGCTCATGTACGGGGAGCGGCACTCGCTGCGGGAGCGGCTGGCGCGGCTGGCCGAGGAGGCGGAGGAATCGTACGACCTGGACGGGCCACCGGACATGTACGGCAACGGCGTCGTCGCCGAGGTCGAGCGGCGGGTGGCGGAGCTGCTCGGCACGCCGGACGCCGCCTTCTTCCCGACCGGGACGATGGCCCAGCAGGTCGCCCTGCGCGCCTGGGCCGGGCGTACCGGCAACTCCACGGTCGCCCTGCACCCGCTCGCCCACCCCGAGATGCACGAGCGCGGCGCCTTCCGCGCGGTCAGCGGGCTGCGCCCGGTGCACCCGACGACCGAGCGCCGGCTGCCCACCGCCGAGGAGGTGCGGGACTTCGAGGAGCCGTTCGGCGCGCTGATGCTCGAACTGCCGCTGCGCGACGCCGGTTTCGTGCTGCCGTCGTGGGACGAGCTGACCGATACCGTCGCGGCCGCCCGCGAGCGGGACGCGGTCGTCCACTTCGACGGCGCCCGGCTCTGGGAGTGCACACCGCACTTCGGCCGCCCGCTGCCGGAGATCGCCGCCCTCGCGGACAGCGTGTACGTGAGCTTCTACAAGTCGCTGGGCGGTATCTCCGGCGCCGCGCTGGCCGCCGCCGACGACGTCGTGGCGGAGGCGAAGGCATGGCGGCACCGCTACGGCGGCATGCTCTTCCAGCAGTTCCCCGCCGCGCTCGCCGCGCTCTCGGGGCTGCGCACCGAACTGCCGCGGCTGCCCTCGTACGTGGAACACGCCAAGGTGGTCGCGCGGGCGCTGCGCGACGGCCTGGCGGAGGCGGGTGCGGTGTGGCCGCACCTGTTCCCGGCCGAGCCGCACACCCACCAGTTCCAGCTCTGGCTGCCGTATCCGGCGGACGTGCTGAACGAGGCGGCGACGCTCCAGGCCGAGCAGACGCCGGCCGCGCTCTTCGGCCGCGGCACCTTCCATGAACCGGCCGTGCCGGGCCTGTCGATGCTGGAGGTGACGGTGTCCGCCGCCGCCCTGGAGTGGACGGCGGCGGACGTGAAGGACGCGGCGGCGGAGTTCGTGGCCCGGCTGCCGTAGGGCGTGCCCCGCGGTGCCGGACGGGCGGCCTCAGCCGACCTGGAGCAGCAGCTTGCCGGTGCTGGTGCGGGACTCGACCAGGCGGTGCGCCTCGTCGGCCCGCTCCAGCGGGAACTCGGCGCTGACCGGCAGCTCCACGCCGCCGTCGGTGACGGTACGGAACGCCAGGTCGGCGATCTGGCGCAACCGCGCCGGGTCGGCGGCGGCCATGGCGAGGATGGAGAACCCGGCGACCGACACGGACAGCGGGTACGTCTCGCCGGGGCCGATCTGCCAGGGCTCCTCGGAGCCGGCGTTGCCGAAGGAGACCAGCCGCCCGAAGCGGCCGAGCGTGCCGAGGGTGCGGCGGAAGGTCTCACCGCCGACCGGGTCGAGCGCGATGTCCACGCCCCGCCCGCCGGTGGCCGCGCGGACGTCGGTGTCGAACGACTCGGTCAGGAAGACCTGGTCGTAGCCGGACTTGAGGGCGTGCTCGGCCTTGTCGAAGCTGGAGACGACCCCGTAGACGGCCGCGGCGCCGCCGAGCCGGGCCAACTGCCCGGCAACCGTGCCGACGCCGCCCGCGGCGCCCTGGACGAGCACGGTGTCGCCGTCGCGCAGCCGCGCCACGTCGTGCAGCAGCGCGTACGCGGTGGGCAGCACGCTGGGCAGGGTGGCGCCGGTGCGCAGGTCGAGGCCGTCGGGGACGGGGAAGACGGTCGCCGCGGGGGCGACGGTCACCTCGGCGTAGCCGCCGCCGTTGAGGAAGGCGGCCACCTCCTGGCCGGGGGTGAGGCCGGTGACACCGTCACCGACGGCGCGGATCCGGCCGGAGACCTCCAGGCCGGGCAGGAAGGGCAGGCTCTCCACCCGGTAGCCCTCCGCGCGGGCCTTGATGTCGGCGAAGTTCACGCCCGCGTAGGCGACTTCTATGGACACCTCGCCCGGGCCTGGTTGCGGCTCCGGCCGGTCGACGACCTTGAGGACCTCGGGACCGCCGAACTCTTCGAAGATGATGGCGCGCATGTCGTACCCCCGTTGCTGGTTCCGCGTCGATGCGCGTGGATCGGAGTGTTTGATCAGAAGCGAACACTCAGGAGTGTATGGTTTTCATCGAACAGTCTGCAAGTCGGTTCGGTGTCAGGTCCGCTGCTTCGTCCGTTCTTCGTGCGTACGTCGTGAGCACGCCGTCCGTACGTCGCCCGGGCGCATCGTTTCGGCGGTGCAAACCGGTGATCCGTGCCGGTGATTCCCCCCACGAGCCAGGAGGTCCCGATGACCGTGCAGCGCGCCCACCGGGCCGCCCCCGAGCACGTCCACCCGGACGACGTCCCGCTGCTGACCGCGCTCGGCGCCCTCGCCGATCCCGTACGCCTCCAGCTGGTCCGCGAACTGGCCGGGTCGCAGGACTGGGAGCGCAGCTGCGGCTCCTTCGACGTGCCCGTCGGCAAGGCCGCGCTCAGCCACCACTTCGCCGCCCTGCGGGCCGCCGGGCTGGTGGAGCAGCGCGACATCGGGCCCAAGCGCTTCAACCGGCTGCGCCGCGCCGAATTCGACGCCCGCTTCCCCGGCCTGCTCGCCCTGGTCCTGCGGCCGTAGGCCCGCGGTGGCCCGTGGAGCCCGGCGGCGGGTGCGGGGGCGGGTGCGGGTGCGAGTGCGGGGCGGTCAGCCGCCGCCCGCCCGCACCAGACCGGTCTCGTAGGCCAGCACCACCGCCTGCACCCGGTCGCGCAGGTCCAGCTTGGTGAGGATGCGGCCGACGTGCGTCTTGACGGTCGCCTCGGAGAGCACCAGCTTGCGGGCGATCTCGCCGTTCGACATGCCCTGGGCGACCAGCAGCAGCACCTCGCGCTCGCGCTCGGTGAGCCGGTCGACCTGCTTGTGCTCGTCGGCGCCGGAACTGGGCAGCATCGGGGTGAAGCGGTCCAGCAGCCGCCTGGTGGTGCTGGGCGCCACCACCGCGTCGCCGCTGTGCACGGCGCGGATGGCGCCGAGCAGCTCGTCCGGCGGCACGTCCTTGAGCATGAAGCCGCTGGCGCCCGCCTTGAGCGCGGTGAAGGCGTACTCGTCGAGGTCGAAGGTGGTGAGGATCAGCACCCGGGGCCCGCCGTCGTCAGGGGTGCGGTCGCCGCCGCAGATCCGCCGGGTGGCCTCCACCCCGTCCATCCGCGGCATCCGGACGTCCATCAGCACCACGTCGACCCTGGTGTGCCGCAGCACCTCCAGCGCCTCCACGCCGTCGCCCGCCTCGGCCACGACCTCCATGTCCGGCTGGGCGGCGAGCACCATCCGGAACCCGGTGCGCAGCAGCACCTGGTCGTCGACGAGCATGACGCGGATCGCCATGTTTCCTGCCCTTCTGTTGTGCGCCGCCGGGCGACGCCCCCCCTGCCGAACCCTGCCGAACTCCGCCGGACCCCGCGCTCGGCTCCTACCGCCCGGTCCGCAGCGGCAGCACCGCGCTGATCCGGAAGCCGCCGCCGGGCCGGGGCCCGGCGGCCAGTGTGCCACCGACCATGCCTATCCGTTCCCGCATCCCGATCAGGCCCTGGCCGAGGCCGTCCTGACCGCCCTGCTCGTACAGCTCGTGCCGGGCGCCCCGGCCGTCGTCCTCGATCAGCAGGTCCAGCGCGGAGTCGCCGAAGTCGAGCAGGACGCTGGCGCTGGCCCCGTCGCCGCCGTGCTTGCGCACATTGGTCAGCGCCTCCTGCACGATGCGGTACGCGGTCAGCTCCACGCCGCTGGACAGCGGCCGGGCCTCCCCCGCCACCTCGAACCGTACGGGCAGGCCCGCGCCGCGCACCTGGTCGATGAGATCGGCGAGCTGGTCGACGCCGGGCTGCGGTACGTACTCGCCGCCCGCGTCGTCACCGGCCCGCAGCAGGCCGAGCAGCCGCCGCATCTCGGCCAGGGCCTGCCTGCCGGTGCTGGAGATGGTCTCCAGCGCCTGCTTGGCCTGGTCGGGCGCGGCGTCCAGCACATAGGCGGCGCCGTCGGCCTGGACGACCATCACCGACACATTGTGCGCGACCACGTCGTGCAGCTCGCGGGCGATCCTGGCCCGCTCGGCGGCGACCGCGGCCTTGGACTGGGCCTCGCGCTCTCGGTGCAGCCGGGCGGCCCGCTCCTCCAGCTCCGCGTAGTACGCCCGCCGGGTGCGCAGCCGGTCGCCGACCACCCAGGACAGCGCGAAGATCACGGCCAGGAAGAAGGTCTGGAGCAGCGTCGTCCAGATGGTCGACGACTCGTCGTGCGGTGGCCAGCGCATCATCGACAGCGGCGCCGCGGCGAGCCCGGCGACCAGCGCCAGCCGGGACGACCAGCGCTCCCCGTTGGACGCGCAGGTGTAGACGATCACCAGCAGCGCGGCGTCGCCCGGATTGGTCTCCACGTTGAACGCGAGCTGCGCCAGGCCGACGCCGATGGCCAGCAGCAGCATCTTCTCCGGCGCCCGGCGGCGGACCGTGACGACCACCGCGAGGGCGATGGACAGCGGGATCGCGGCGAGCCGGGCGTGGAGGGACATGTTGGGGGCCAGCGCGACCCACGCCGCGCACACCACGAGGAGGACGGCGGCCCAGAAGCCGTCCACCCACGTCGGGTGTCTGCGGAGAAAGTCGTAGATGCGCTGCACATAACCCAGCGTAGGCAACAGAACCCGTGCCGGGGTCAGCCCGAGGAGCGATCTCTGGTACTCCGCAAGGTGGACGTCGCAGCTCCGCCCTCGGGGGAAGACCGGGGATCGGCGGGGAACCCGCAGGCGGGCGCCGGGCGGCTGCCCGGCGACGGCCCCGGTGTGATCTAGCCCGCGCGGCGGTGGCCGCTGCGGGAGCGGGACCGCTTCTCGACGTACATCCGCTGGTCGGCGGAGTGCAGTACCTCTTCCGCGGTCATCCCGCAGCCCGCCCAGCCGATGCCGAAGCTGGCGCCGACGCGGACGGCGCGGCCGTCGACGCGGATCGGCGGGATGATCGCGTTGCGCAGCCGGACCGAGAGATCGGCGGCGTCGGCCGGGGCCAGCCCGTCGGCCAGGACCACGAACTCGTCGCCGCCCAGCCTGGCAACGGTGTCACCGTCGCGCACCGCACCGGTCAGCCGCCGCGCCACCTCGATGAGGACGGCGTCACCGGTGTGGTGGCCGAACCGGTCGTTGATCGACTTGAAGCCGTCGAGGTCGCAGAAGAGCACCGCCAGGCCCTTGCCCGCGGTCTCCGGGTCGTTCTCGTCCGGGGCGGTGACATGGCTGTGCGAGTCGTAGCCGATCGCGTCCAGCGGCGAGGCCAGCTCCTCGGGTCCGTACCCGTAGCTGAAGGCGAACTCGTCGGGTCCCTCGGCCTCCGCGGCGAGCGCGGCGTCGCGGGCGTCCCGGTCCTGCGGGCGCGCGCACAACCGGGCGGAGAGCCGGGCGCGCAGCTCGGCGCTGTTGGGCAGGCCGGTGAGCGAGTCGTGGCTGGCGCGGTGGGCGAGCTGCAGCTCGCGGCCCTTGCGCTCCTCGATGTCCTCGACGTGGGTGAGCAGGAAGCGCGGCCCGTCGGCGGTGTCCGCGACCACGGAGTTGCGCAGCGAGGCCCACACATAGGTGCCGTCCCTGCGGGCGAGCCGCAGCTCGGCCCGGCCGCCCTCGGCGGAGGTGCGCAGCAGCAACCCGACGTCCTCGGGGTGCACCAGGTCGGAGAAGGAGTAGCGGCGCATCGTGGACGCCGACCTGCCCAGCAGGCGGCAGAGCGCGTCGTTCGCGCGCAGCAGCTTGCCGTGCTGGTCGCCGCCCATCTCGGCGATGGCCATGCCGCTGGGCGCGTACTCGAACGCCTGCCGGAAGCTCTCCTCGCTGGCCCGCAGCGCCTGCTGGTCGCGCTCCAGCCGGACCAGGGCGCGCTGCATGTTGGCGCGCAGCCGGGCGTTGCTGATCGCGATTCCGGCCTGGAAGGCGTACATCTGCAGCGCCTCGCAGCCCCATGGGCCGGGGTGCCTGCCGCTGGCGGGCCGGTCGACCGATATGACGCCGATCAGCTCGCTGCCGACGCTCTGCGAGGAGTACATGGGCGCGTAGAGCCGGTCCCCGGGGTGCCATTCGTCGGCGAAGCGGGGCAGCGGGCCCTCGGTGTGCCACTGCGGCACGTCGTCGTCGATGAGCACCCAGCCCTCGGTGTGCGGGATGAAGCGCAGGGTCCCCCAGCGCTCGCCCATGGTGAGCCGGCGCTCCCAGGCGGTACGGGAGCCGATCCGGCCGGCCAGCAGTGCCTCGCCCGCCGCGCTGCCCGCGAACGCGGCCACGATGAGATCGCCGTCCGGACGCACCAGGTTGACGGCGGCAAGCTCGTAGCCCAGCCCTCTGACCACCCCGTCGGCAACTGCCTGCAGGGTGTCCGCGAGACTCCGCGCTGTGTTCAGGTCCGCCACGACCTGATGAAGCTGACGCAGGGTCGCGAGACGGACATACGGCTCCGACTCGGTGTCCATGCCTCTCTCCGAGCCCTCGACAGCAACTCCTGTGAATTCCGGGTCGTCGATCTCTGGTCGTCGATCTCTGGTCGGTCGTCGAACCACTAGCTCAACTGGTTACATCGGCAACTGAATCACAGCGAGCTGTGCTGTCGGTACAGAGGGTCAACAATTCCTGCTCTCTGTGACTCAAGTCACATCATCTGGTAAGCGGTTGAACACAGAACGTAGACCTCCGGACCTAGGACCACAAGGGGAATGACTCGGTCCGCGGTCCGATGCGGTGGATTCCTACCGACCCGTAACGTGGGGAGCGTGCTTCAGACTTCGCCCGGACGGCATCCTGGGACCACCATGGCCCAGCCAGAGACCGCAGACACCGACGACTTCCGCGAGGCGATGAAACGACTCGCCTCCGGAGTCGTGCTCATCACCGCCCACGACGCCGAGGACGAACCGCGCGGGGAGGACGTGGGCATGACCGCGACCGCCTTCCTGTCCGTCTCGCTCGAGCCTCCCCTGGTGCTGGTGAGCGTGCGCAACGGCTCGCGGATGGACGAGTTGCTGGAGCGCCAGCCGCGCTGGGCGGCGTCCGTGCTCAGCGAGAGCCAGCGGCACATCGCCGGGCGGTTCGCGCTGCGCGGCCGGATCAGCGACCGGCTGCTCTTCGAGGACATCTCGTACTACCGCGGCCCGCTCTCCGGCGCGCCGGTCCTCGGCGGCGCGCTGGCGATACTCGAGTGCGAAACCGAGCAGCGGGTGGTCGCGGGCGACCACACCCTGGTGATCGGCCGGGTGCTCAGCGCGGTCACCCCGAGCGCGGACGGCGGCCCGCTGACGTACTTCCGCGGCCGCTACCGCTACCTGGACTGACGGCGCGACGGCGGACGGGACACCGCCCGGTCCGCGCCGGGGACCTGCCGGGAATCCGCCGGGATCAGTCCCAGCTCCCGTTGGCACGGCCCCGCTTGGTCTCGCTGCGCTGCTTCTTCACGCGCAGCCGCCGTTCGTTGATCCCCCGGGGGATCTTCGTCGCGCGCCGCTGCTTGGGCGGCGGCGCGGTCGCCTGGGCGAGCAGCGCGGTCAGCCGGACCGCCGCCGCCTCCCGGTTGCGCCACTGCGAGCGGTGCTCGGACGCCTTGACCGTCAGCACACCGCCGGTCAGCCGCCCCGCGAGCCGCTCCAGCGCCCGCTGCTTCCACACCGGCGGCAGCGCCTGCGTACGCGCCAGGTCGAAGCGCAACTCCACCTGCGAGTCGCTGGTGTTCACATGCTGGCCGCCCGGACCCGACGAACGCGAGAAACGCCACATCAGCTCGGCCTCCGGGACGGAGACCGAACCGCGGATGACGAGTGGCCCGGACATGTGTCCCATGATCCCGCCTCCCCGCCCCGTACGTCACAGGGTTTTCGCGACCGGTTCCGCTACGCGCCACGGAGGAGGGAAAGTCGGCGGATTACGGAACCGTACGATCCTCTGACCGCGTTCTGACGGATGACGGTAGTTTCGTCGGCAACACCTACGACCGATCACAAAGGGGACTCCCCATGGCTGTAAGCCTGTCCAAGGGCGGCAACGTCTCGCTCACCAAAGAGGCGCCCGGTCTGACGGCCGTGACTGTCGGCCTCGGCTGGGACGTGCGGACGACCACCGGCACCGACTTCGACCTGGACGCGAGCGCCATCGCGGTCAACACCACGGGCAAGGTCTACTCCGACGGCCACTTCGTCTTCTTCAACAACAAGCAGACGCCGGACCAGACCATCGTGCACACCGGTGACAACCGCACCGGCGAGGGCGAGGGCGACGACGAGGCCATCAACGTCAACCTCGCGGGCCTGCCCGCCGACATCGACAAGATCGTCTTCCCGGTCTCGATCTACGACGCCGAGGCGCGCAGCCAGAACTTCGGCCAGGTGCGCAACGCCTACATCCGCATCATCAACCAGGCCGGCGGCGCCGAGATCGCCCGCTACGACCTGAGCGAGGACGCGGCCACCGAGACCGCCATGGTCTTCGGCGAGCTGTACCGCAACGGGGCCGAGTGGAAGTTCCGCGCCGTGGGCCAGGGTTACGCCTCCGGCCTGGTCGGCATCGCCACCGACTTCGGCGTCAACCTCTGACGACACCCTCCCGAGGTTCCCGGCGGGGAACCTCCGAGGACTCCGCGCCCTGCACGGCGGCGCGCCCGCGGGCGGCCCCCTACCCGGACTCACCTCCGCGGTACGGGGCCGCCCGCCGTCGTACGCCCATGACACCATCAGCCGGGTGATCGACCTCGGCTACGCCCTCTCGCGCCGCTTCCCCGACCCGCCGCAGACCGACTACCGGCGCGCCGACGTGCGGGCGCTGCGCCACGACCTGTTCTGCGGGGACGTGTACGTGGCCGAGGGCGAGCGGGAGTTGTCCACAGGCTGGGGATGGGTGCCCGTGCTGGACTTCGCCTGGGCGCTGTGCGACATCGTGGAGGAGCTGGACCGTGATCCCCGGGGCGGCCGGGCGGCCAGGCCGCAGTACGCGGAGTTCGACTTCACCGAGTCCACCGACCGACTGCGGTTCGTACGGCGCTTCGGGCATGTGGACGTGACCGCCGACTGGGAGCCCGACGAGCCGCCGCTGGTGCTGCACCACGCGGAACTGCGCCGGGAGGCCAGGGACTTCCTGCACGACCTGGTCGCCGACCTGACCGACATGCACGACGGCCTGGACGGCAACCCGGCGGTGTGGGCCCTGCTGGCCCGCTTCCCGCGGGTGTGACGCACCCGCGTCCCCGGGCGCGGAACGGGCTTGACCTCAAGTCCACTTGAGGTTGTTGAGTGGGCAGCGCACCGCCACCGCGCGACCCACGGGAGACCCGCCATGCACGCCGTACGCCTGCACGCCTTCGGACCACCGGAGAACCTCCGCTACGAGGAGGTCGCCGACCCCGTGCCCGGCCCCGGGCAGCTCAGGATCGCGGTCGCCGCCGCCGGAGTGCACCTGATCGACACCACCCTGCGGGCGGGGAAGTACGGCGACGGCCCGATGCCCGCGCCGCGGCTCCCGACCGTTCCGGGCCGCGAGGTGGCGGGCGTGGTCGACGCGCTGGGCGAGGGCGCCGACCCGGACTGGCTCGGCCGCCGCGTCGTCGCGCACCTGGGGATGGTGCCCGGCGGCTACGCCGAACTCGCCGTCACCGACGCCGCCCGCGTCCACCGGCTCCCCGACGGCCTGGGCTTCCCCGAGGCCGTCGCCATGATCGGCACCGGGCGGACCACGGTCGGCCTCCTGCGGCTCGCGGGCCTGACCGCCGACGACACCGTCCTGGTGCTGGCGGCGGCGGGCGGCATCGGCACTCTCTTGGTCCAGCACACCCGGCGGCTCGGCGCCACCGTCGTCGGCGCCGCGGGCGGCCCCGCGAAGACCGCCAGGGTCCGCTCGCTGGGCGCCGACCTGGCCGTCGACTACGCCCGGGAGAGCTGGACGGGAGACGTCCGCGACTTCCTGTCCGCGCGCGGGCTGGGGGGCGTCACGGTGGTGCTCGACGCGGTCGGCGGGGCGCTCGGCCACGCGGCGACGGGCCTGCTCTCCCCCGGCGGGCGCCACCTCGTTTACGGCTGGGCGGCGGGCGGCCCGGTGGAGTTCGCGGACGGCGAACTCGCCGCCCGCGGCATCACCTCGCACGTCCTGGTCGGCCCGGCGCTGCTCAAGCTCACCGGCACGCCCGAGGGCATGCGCGGCCTGGAGACCGAGGCGCTGGCCGCGGCCGCCGACGGCCGTCTCGTACCGGCCGTCGAGACCTTCCCGCTGGCCGACGCGGCGGCCGCCCACCGGGCGCTGGAGTCCCGGGCCACCATGGGAAAGGTCGTCCTGCTGGCGTAGGGCTGGGGTCCTCGGAGGCGCCGCCACGGGCCCGTGGTTGTATTCGCCTCGTCCGGCTTGGGAACTCCTTTACGCTCCCCGAGAGTTCTCAGACCGGAAACGCCGCACACCCCGCACCATGCCGAGGAGATCCGCTCATGGCCCTTTGGGACCGCTTCAAAGAGTCCGCACAGACGATGCAGACCCAGCTCAACGCGAAGAAGAACGACCTGAAGAGCGGTGCCTTCCGCGACGCCAGCATGGCCATGTGCGCCCTCGTCGCCGCGGCCGACGGCTCCATCGACCCCGCCGAGCGGCAGCGCGTGGCCACCTTGATCGGCACCAACGACGTGCTGCAGAACTTCCCCGCGCTCGACCTCCAGCGCCGCTTCGACGAATACCTGACCAAGCTCACCTCGGACTTCGACTTCGGCAAGGTGGCGATCCTGCAGGAGATCGCCAAGGTCCAGAAGAAGCCGACCGAGGCGCGTGCCGTCATCCAGATCGGCATCGTCATCGGCGGCGCCGACGGCATCTTCGACAAGACCGAGCAGGCCGTCGTCCGCGAGGCGTGCTTCGCGGTGGGCCTCAACCCCCAGGAGTTCGACCTCTGACGCCGTGACGGCCACCCAGCCGGCGAACCGGCCGGGTGGCCGAAGCAGGCCGCGCCCGGGGCGCGCGGAATTCCCGGAAGACCCGCCCTGGACGCGCTCCTCAGTCCGCCCGTGGGGCGGACGCCTGCCAGGCGGTGAAGAGCGGGATGCCGCTGGGGCCGTCGAAGATCACGATGCCGAACGGGCGGTCGAAGGCGATGTGGCGGATCCGGGGGACGGCGGTCTGCGCGCTGCGGGTGGTGAAGTGCCCCTCTGTGCGGGCCGCCGCCTCGACTCCCAGCTCGTCGACCTTCACCAGGGACTCCTGCACGACGGCGCTGATCCGCAGCGGTTCCGGCGAGAGCCCGGAGAAGTCGGCGTGGGTCGAGCAGACCTGGGCCGCGCCCAGCGGTTCGAGGTGCCGGGCCACGTCCAGCTGCGTACGCAGGGAGAGGCGCGGCAGCGCGATGGTGACGCGGTCCGCCTCGACGGGGCGCCGCCGCCCGGCGGGTGCCCATGCGGCGGGCAGCACCTCGGCGGCCGTCCGCCCGGGCGCGCCGAGCACGAAACTCACCTGCGCCGGAGCGCCCGCCTGCCCCGGCTGCCGTCCCGGCCGCTCCAGGCAGCGCATCGCGACCACCTCCACGGTGTCGCCGGACGGTCCTTCCACCGTCCACGCGTGACCGGGCTGCGGCAGCCGCTTGAACATCGTCGGCACCTGGTGTGCCACGCCGCTCGCGTCGGTGAAGGCCCGGTCCTTGGTGTCCTGGCGCTTGAACGGCGCGGCCCATTTCGCCTTCAGCGCCAGCGCGTTGACCAGGAGCAGCAGCGTGTCGGGAGCCATGGCGCCCGGCAGCCGCCCGACCAGCCCGCCGGTCGCCTCCCGTACCCACGCGTCGACCGCCGACGGGTCGGCGGGGTCGAACTGCCCGAAGCGGATGTCGGGCAGCGACTCGCGGAACGCGCGGTAGACCGGCGTCCGCGACCACATCCCCGTGGCGACGGCCACGGCGTCCGTCTCCGCCAGCGCCCGGGTCGCGTCGGACGCGGCCTGGGCCGCCCGCGCCCCGGCCGCTCCGAGCAGCCCCTCCAGCTCCCGCGCGGTCCCGCCCCGCGCGCCCGCCGCTGCCGCCGACAGCGTCAGCCACACGCCCGTCGGCGAGCAGGCGAAGTCCCCGCCCGCCGCCCGTACGTCCGGATCCCGTTCCACCGCCACGAGCCACCGCTCGGCGAGCGCGCGGACGGCGGGCACGTACGACGCGAGGACGCCTGCCGCGGTGGCGGTCGTCGCGGCGGGCTCCCCCGTACCTGCCGGTCCCGTATCTGACGGCCCCGTACCTGACCGTGCTTCCGGCGGCGTTCCCGCCGCGCTTCCTGACGCTGGCTCCGTCATGCCGACCCCCCCGGCTCCCGGTGGTTCCCCGTACGGGGGAAGGCCCCCGGGGCGACCCTATGCGCCCCGGGCGTCGCTGCGGGACGCGCTCCACGACGGACCGTACGGTGTTGGCGGCGACGCCGCCTCGAAAGCCGCGGTAGCGGCCTGGAGAAGAGAGCAGGACCCATGGACGCGAACAACGAACTCCAGGGCAGGACCGCCGTGGTGACCGGCGCGAGCAAGGGCATCGGCCTGGCCGTCGTACAGGCCCTCGCGGCCGCCGGCGCGAAGGTGGTCGCGGGATCACGCACCACCTCCGACGGCCTCGACGCGCTCGTCGACACGGGGTCCGTCACCTGGGTCGCGGTCGACCTGGGCGTCCCCGAGGACGCCGCCCGTCTCGTCGCGGCGGCGGACGGCCGCGTCGACATCCTGGTCAACAACGTCGGCTCGGCCCCGGCCCGTACCGGCGGCTTCCTGTCGGTGACCGACGCGGACTGGGCGCGCACCGTCGACCTCAACCTCCTCACGGCGGTACGCGTCACCCGCGCCGCCCTGCCGCTGATGCTGGAGGCGGGCCGGGGTTCCGTCGTCACCGTGGCCTCGGTGAACGCCACGCTGCCCGACCCCATGGTGATCGACTACAGCGCGGGCAAGGCGGCGCTCGTCGCCTTCTCCAAGGCCCTCTCCAAGGAGGTCGCCGCCAAGGGCGTCCGGGTCAACACCGTCAGCCCCGGCCCCGTGGAGACCGACCTGTGGCTCGGCGGGGACGGCGTGGCCGCCACGATCTCGGCGAACGCCGGGATCCGTCCCGAGGACGTGGTGAGCCAGGCGTCCGCCGCCATCCCCACCGGGCGCTTCTCCCGCCCCGCGGAAGTCGCCGAGATGGTCCTCTTCCTCGCGGGCGACCGCGCCGCGAACGTCACCGGCAGCGACCTCACCATCGACGGCGGTTTCATCCCCACCTGGTAGGACCTTGACTTTCCTAGTGGGAAAGTGGGACGCTTACTTTCCCACTAGGAAAGTGAGGTGTGGCCATGGACCACATCGCTCCAGAGGAAGCCCGCACCGCCCTCGACGCCGTCGACCGCGCCCGGGGCCAGGTGGCGGAGGAGGTCGGTCTGCCGCGCGGCTACTGGTGGGCCATGGCGGGGGGCTGGGTCCTGCTCGGCGTTCTCAGCAACCTGACACCGGCCTGGCTGGCCGGAATGGCGACCGTCACCTTCGGCGCGGTCCACGGCACGCTCGCCCCGCGCCTCCTGGACGGCCGCCGCCGCACCGACCGGCTGCAGGTCAGCCGGGCGGTCGCGAGCCGCCGTATCCCGCTCGTCGTCATCGGCATGCTGATCGGGCTCATCGGCCTCACGATCGGCGTCGCCCTCGGTCTCGACGCCGACGGCGCCGACCACGCCGGCATCTGGGCGGCGGTCTTCGTCGCGGCGATCGTCGGCTTCGGCGGCCCCGAGATCCTGCGCGTCCTTCGGCGTTGGGCGCACGCATGACCGACCCGCGGTTCGACGAGCTGATCCACCCCAGCACCCGGCTGTCGCTGGTGGCGACCCTCGCGGCGGCCGACTGGGCCGAGTTCGCCTACCTCAAGGACCGGCTGGGCCTCTCCGACTCGGCCCTCTCCAAACAGCTCACCACCCTCGAAGAGGCCGGCTACGTCACCACCGAGCGCCGCCTCACCGGCACCCGCCGCAAAGTCCGCGCCCGCCTCACCCCACCCGGCCGCGCCGCCTTCGACGGCCACATCGCCGCCCTCCAGCAAATCGTGACGAGCGCCACCACCCCGAATCCCGCGGATCCGCAACCTGCGGACGGCTAGCGGCCACGGTGTCCGCGGGAGGGACGGCGTTCAGTCCACGGGGAGGAAGCCGCCGTACTCCCTCAACGGCAGACCGTCGATGATCAGCGTGCCCTCGGCCTGCCGCAGCAACCAGGCCGGGACACCGCCCTCGTACTCCTCCCACTGGGCCCGCTGCCGGAACCAGACGCCGATGCCCCACTTCCCCGTGGACCCGGGCACCAGGAAACAGGCGTCGGCATCCAGCGTGGTCGCCCACTGGACCATGCCGCCCTCGGCGGGGAAGACGGCGTGGGGGATCTTGTGCGGGACGAGCGACTGATGGAGCGGGGCCATGCTCTCGATCGTCTCGATCATCCCGAATCCCGCGGACGATGGATGCAGCACGCGCAGGAACGCCCCCACGACACCGGGGCCGTACGCGGCCACGAACTCCTTGTAGTCCGTGGGCAGAGGCCCGGCCACGGCCTCCAACTCCTCCCAGGCGTCCACCCCGGAGTATCCGCGCGGCGGGCCGAACCCCGCCCGTAGTTCCTCCTCGCTCACCATCCCCGGACGATAGACGGGAAGCGACGGTCAGGCGCCGTACGCGGCGAGGTACGTCGCGACTGGTCGCGCACACCCTGGCCGAGGACAAGAGCGCCCAGTGCCGCCCCAGCGCTCAGGTGCAGACCCTGTCGTAGGTGTGCGGGGCGGCGCGGGTGCCGCTGGTCCAAGTGCCGTTGTTGGTCTGGGAGGTGAGGCGCTGGAAGAGGTTCCAGGCGCCGCTGAGGCCGACGGTGTTCACGCAGGCCGCCTGGTTGACGGCGCGGGTGTAGAAGGGCTTGCCGTTGCGCCAGGCCCGGAAGCCGTGGTCGGGGAACTCGTCGGTCTTGGCGGTGAAGGTGATCCGGCTGCGGGACGGGAAGCTGATCCACAGGTCGGAGTCGATGGCCGGCGCGTGTCCGATCCGGGGGAACCAGTCGACCAGGGGGTTGGAGGTGTGCAGGTCGAGGTGGAGGCCGGTGGTGCCGACGGGGGTGACGGTCGCCGCCTGCGTGGCGCGCGCGGACTCGGTGCACGTCCTGGCCACGCCCCCGACGGGCTCCATCACGAAGTCCCGGTGCGTGACACCGAAGAGCTGGACCGGGTCCTGCGTGAAGGTGACCGCGGAGACGGCCGTACCGTCCCAGGTGAACTCCGCCCACACCCGGCCCCGGTAATTGCCGTCGAAGCCGCGGTGGTTGTCGCCGCGGAAGGTGGAGGACTGCCACAGCGGGCCGGGCACGGGGCCGCACGCGTGCAGGGAGTCGATGCTGTTGATGTGCAGCATGGGTTCCGGTATCGGGTGGACCGGGTCGACGACGCGCGGCTGCGGTATCCAGGCGCGCAGTTCGACGCGGTACCGCTCGGTGACGGTGACCACGAGGTCGTCGTGGGCGGTGAGTTGGCCGTCGGAGGCGGTCAGCCGCAGTACGTACCGGCCCGGCGCCGGAAAGGAAACGGCCGAGCCGGGCGACGCGGGGTTCGCGAAGACCGCGCTCCCGGGCCCGGAGACCGTGGACCATTCGCTGCTCAGCGAGCCGCCGGGGGGCAGCTCGTCCTCGACGGCCGTGCCCTTGAGGGTGGTGGTGTCCTGCCCGGACAGTGCGATGTCCGTCCCCGCGTCGACCACGAGCGCACGGTGGGGGCAGCCCATCCGGTCCGGGTCGTCGATCATCGGAAAGCCGTCCTGGTCCACGCCGGGCACCGTGGGACAGCGATCCATCGCGTCGGGCACCATGTCGCCGTCGCTGTCGGTGCCCACGGCGACCAGCCCGGTCGTCGCGGGGAACCAGGTCCCCCGCGGATCACTGGAGCTGATGGTGACGCCGTACAGCCCGATGCCCGGCATGGTGACCTGGTAGGGCCCCTCCTGCGGGTGTACGTACGCGATCGACGGGTTGTCCGTCTGCGGCAGGTACTGCCACACCTGGAACGAGTGCTCGTCGAACGCCACCTTGGGCCGGCAGACCGGGTCCTGCGTCGTCCAGGAGTACGTGAAGTCGTACCCCGACGCCGAGATCGCCAGGCACTCCCCCGCGTTCCCCTTGATCGCCCGGTACGACCAGGGCACACCTCCGGTGTCGGCCCCCGCCGCCCCCGGCAGCAACGCCGCCGCACACAGCACCACCACCCACACGGCCAGCACCCTCGCCCGCACACCCACCGGCACTTCCCCCCACCCACGTCACGGCGAATCAAGCCCCCCACGGCCCGCACCCGCGGCCCGCCGCGTACATACACAGAGGATGCCGGACACAAGCCGACGCCGTACCACAAACGCCGCATCCGGCACCGCCGCCCACCGGCGGAGCGTCACAGCGGCGGCGGCACCGCGTGGAAGTCCTCGCCGCCGTAGAGGGATTCGTAGTGGATCTCGATCCGCAGCCGGTTGGCGACCACGTCCCAGAACCAGGCGTCGGCGGTGTCGTCGTACGGGTCGAGAAGCAGGAGATACGTGTTCTTGCCGGTGAGCACCGTGCAGCCGGTGAAGAGCGCCGAGATCGCCGGTTCCCGCGGCGCGCCCGCGAAGACGTGGCGGAACGCCGACAGATTCCACTGCCCCACGTGTGCGCCGTCGAAATACACCTCGGTGCTGGTGATGAGCGCGGGCCCGAGCCCCGCGTTGACCGCCCGCAGACCCGCCCGGCGGTCGGGCGTGTGCCGCACCTGGCTCAACTGGATCAGCGGCCGCACCGACTCCCGGTTGTGCCGGATCGTACTTCGGGACTGCACGACCGACACCCACAACGACCCCAGCGCGATGACGGTCGCACTCCCGGCCATCAAGAGCTCAGCACTCATACGCCCCCCGCTCCCCTTTGCGGTGGTTCCTTCCCTGCCCGAACGTGCCCGACTCCTGCGGGGGCGGAGTCGGGCGCGGTCGCCTCCCGTGCCACGCCAGGCGCGAGGTGTGCTGAATGTGTGCCGGACGGCAGAGACCCAAGCGCCCGGGCGGGCGAGACCTTCGCCCGATCCAGTTCCATGACGCTCGGCACCTCAGAGCTACGTGGTGGTCGGCGGCCGGTTGTCCAAGAACTCGCGGGCGGCTTGCAGCGCCTGCTTGCGGATCTCGTCCACCGGCCGACTCCATTCCTCGTCCCAGTCGGCCAGTTCCATGGCGCACTGGACGAACGGCCGCAACTCGACCGGGTAACCCAGCTCCAGGGCAGCCTCCACCCAGATCAGGTCGGCGCCTTCGGCAGGATCCAGAAACCCTTCCGAGATCTGCTCGGCCAGCACATAGGCAACCGTCCACCTGGCTGCCGCGGCATCCGGCGGCAGCTCCTCGAAGGTGAAGCCCAGCTCCTCTACCACCTGGTCGAACAGCTCATGGGCCTCCGGCCCCTCTCGACGCCCCAGCCCGGCGAGAAGCGGCAGGGACGGTGTATCGGCCCCCGCCAGAAGCGCGTCAAGGCCCGCCTGGATGAGGACGTCGGAGCTGGTGAAGTGCCCGATCGCTTGCGAGAGGGCGATCATCCGCAGTTGCTCGATCGCCTCGTCCTCAGTCACTTCCGCAGCCCCTCCCCCGTCGGCGACGATTGCGGCGTGCGCTCGATCCTCGCAGCGTCGCCTCGCCTCGCCTCGGCTGACCGCCCCCGTTGACGTCAGCCCGGGATGTCATCCGGCACGCAGAAGCCCCGAATCTTGATGGGTCCGGGGCTTCGTCCTGGTCATTGCAGAGAGCCCCCTGTCGGGTTCGAACCGACGACCCCCGCTTTACAAGAGCGGGTAGCCGATCGGTCCCGTGACCTGCGTTTCGGCTTGCTGAGCTGACGCCGGGATCGTCCCCCGCCGTTCGCCTCTGTTCCCCGTGGTTCCCCGCCCCATCTGGCGCGGTAGTGGCACGCTGAGACATCACCCGACGGCTTGACAGTCGCCCAGGTCGGCTACGACTGCCACTCCTGCGGCGATCATCCTGGAAACCACAAGCTCTTCCAGCTCCTGGTCGCAGATCACCTTGGCCATTGGCGGACTGCCTTTGAGGATGGGCAGGTAGCCGGTATCGCTTCGAAAGAGCACCCACAGGTCGCGTTCGCGGGTCCACATCCGCTCATACTCGGATAGGTCTCGGTCACTCATATGCACCCCCTGGGCAGCAGGGTAGGGCGTGGGCGTGGGATGTCCTAGCTTTCCCTAATACTCTCTTGCTGCATGTTGGGCACTTGGTTGGAAGACCAGTGCGGTGGTCCTGTGCTGGCCTCGTACGGCCCCGTACAGGGCCCTCGGGGTGCACGGCCCGCTTGTGTTCCCCGTGAGACCCTGCTGCGTACCCGCCAGACGGGCACGCAGCGGGCACGCGGGGCACGGGCCCCTGATCGCGTTAGAACGAGTTGAACGCCTCGGCTGGCCAACCTTCGGGGAGCTTGTTCGAGAAGATCGCGTAGACCGGTCCGCACTCGGTCTCGGTCACAAGGAACTCGAACTGGTCGAGTTCGTGCGCCATGAAGCGGCGCAGGAGGTTGACGAACTGCTGGCGTCTTCGGTGGATAGGGGGCCTGTCGGAAAGGCGCTGGGGTCCATGTGCGCACAGTCCCTAGCTGCTTTGACTAGACGGGGACTGCCCGCCCGTCCAAGCCAGGTCGAGCTCGTGGAAGATGAAGACCCATGACAGACGAGAGCCGACCTTGGTCGACAAGCGGACTTCGGCAGTTCCAGATTGTCCGATGCGAGGTGATCGGACACCGGGGGCGGTTCGGCGTCGATGTCGCCATCACTGAGCCCCGGTCTGACGTCCCGGCGTTCATCGACTTCGTGCTGTTGACCGACGAGGACAGACACCTCACCCCGGATGAGTTCCCGCCGATCGGGACTCTTCTCGACGCTGTGACCTTGGACTTCCATCCGGGCGGTGAACTGCGTCTCTCTGCTCGCCCGTCGTCATTGGCGCGTCAGCGGAGTCAGGACCCCCAGGATGACTCCCACCATGCGTAGGTGTACTTCGGGGACTGAGCTCGTCGGACGTCGGGACTCAACGTCAAGCCACCTGCCCTGCTCCCATCCCGTCTGCCGTCGGCCCGCACTCCTGTGGAGCAGGCGTGGTTCAGGGCGTCAAGGTGGAGCGCGCCACTGTACGAACGACCTTGACGCCCTGGGCCGCGACTGCTCGGCTTGCCCGGGTCGATGGCTGGCGGGATGGAACCTCCCGCACCCCTCCCACGACGAACGCGCGGTCGCCGGCCGGGCCTTGGTCCATCTCGGAGCCTGAGCGCGCCCGCCGGAGGCACCGCTTGGACCTCGACTGTGCGGGATCACCTCTGAGCCGAAGCGCGATAGTTGCCACAAAGGCGCGTTTGTTGTCACTCGGAGGCGTCTGCCGGCGTCTGCGGGGTGGTGGGCCGACGCATGCGATTGCAGGCCACCACTGCAGTCGCTGTAGAGTCCAGAAAGATCATGAACACCGGCGACTTGTCCACCGGCTCAATGCAGCCGGCGCGGAGGAGTTCGTCCCCGGCCTGCTGGAAGATGTCGACGGAGGCGGCAAGGCCCTCGAACGCGTGGCCACGCTGCTCGGAGCGGCGCAGCCGACGCCGGAAGACACCTGCGTGCTGATTGGCGGGGGTTAGGCCGTCCCAGATGACGAAGTTACCCCCGGCGATCAAAGCATCGCGTGCGGGTCCGCACGCCGGAGTCTGTTCGCCGATCATGCCAATGAGGTCGTCGCGCGTCACGCTACGTCCTGGTGACAAGAGCACCGGCGATCGGTCGGGTGTGACAACTGCAGCGCCTCTCTGGTGACTGTCCGGCTGCTTCGGCTTGGTTCCTGCGCAGGCTATTCGGTGCCGTCGGTGACAACTACCGAGCCTCGGCACAAGCTCATGCTGCCAGCCTCCCCTCGCGGGCGCGCGCACGAGGCCATCACGGCGGCTGCTGCCCGCGTGACCGTGCCCGTGGCGGCCTCGGGTGACCGCCCTGCGTTGGTGCTGCGCTGGGGCGCTCAGGTCGACGTGAAGCCCATCGGCAGCACCGCGGGCGACGGCCAGGAGCTGACAGAGGAAGCGGTGGCCTCGTACGTGGCCAAGTACGCCACCAAAGCAGCCGAGACCACCGGCACGGTGGACCGCCGGATCGGGGAGCTCCCGGAACTCGACAAGCTGCCCACGCTGCCCCTGCATGCCCGGCGCCTGATCGAAGCCTGCTTCGACCTGGACGGCGACCACCCGGACCGCAAGCTCGCCCAGTGGGCTCACATGCTCGGTTTCCGGGGCCACTTCTCCACCAAGTCCCGCCACTACAGCACGACCCTCGGGGCGCTCCGCCAGGTCCGCGCCGACTACCGCGCCCGCCAGGAACGCCGGGAACGGTGCCTGCCCGACCTGGACGACACCCCGGAGGGCTCCACGCTGACCCTCGCGCACTGGGCCTACGCCGGACACGGCCACACCCCCGGTGAGTCCTGGCTCGCCGCACAGATCCACCGCGACATCACCGAGGGACGACAGACAGCACGCGAAGCACTCGCCGAACTCGCCGACGATGAGGAGTGGTGACCATGGCTGATCGACTTCTGACCGTTGGGGAGGTCGCCGATCGCCTCGGCACCGGAGTGCGCTTCCCCCGGCGCCTGATCGAGGAACGGCGCATCACCTTCGTCAAGGTCGGCCGACACGTCCGCATCCCCGAGAGCGCCTTGGACGCCTGGGTGCTGGCCAACACGGTCTCGCCGGTCGTGCGTGGTCTGCGGGTGGTGGCCTGATGACGAACGGCAAGGGCTCTCGTCGGCGGTTCGGCTCCGTGCGGCAACTGCGCTCGGGACGCTGGCAGGTGCGGTACCGCGACCCGGGGACGGGTCAACTCCGGTCGGCGGAGACGACGTACCCCACCAAGACGGATGCCGAGGTGGCGCTGTCCCTGATCGAGGCAGACATCACGCGCGGCCAGTGGGCCGATCCCGACGCCGGGAAGGTCAGGTTCGGCGACTTCGCGGACGCCTCGCTACGGGATCGTAAACTGGCCGACCGGTCGCGGGAACGCAATGAGTCGGTGATCCGGCTCCACATCAAACCGACCTTCGGAGCTGGCGCGGTCGCCGACATCAAGACCCCTGCTGTGCGGGCCTGGCGCACGCGGCTGCTGGCTGACGGCGTTGGTGAGCCGACCATGGTCAAGGCGTATCAGCTTCTGCGCGCGATCCTGAACACGGCCGTGGATGACGAACTGATCCGCCGCAATCCGTGCCGGATCAAGGGCGCCGACCGGTACGACGTGCCGGAGCGACCCGTCCTCACCGTGGCCGAGGTCTACGCCGTTGCTGATGCGGTGCTGGACCGATACCGGCTCCTGGTTCTGGTTGCGGCCTTCACGACGCTGCGATTCGGGGAGCTGGCGGCGCTGCGGCGCCGGGACATCGACACCGAAAGGCTGGTCGTCCATGTCCGTCGGGCACAGTCCGAGATGCAGAGCGGCAAACTGGCCGACAAGGCTCCCAAGTCAGCCGCTGGCGTGCGGCCGGTCGCCTTCCCCGCGGAGCTGCTGCCCGATGTGCTGCACCACCTGGAGCGCTACGCGAGCAAGGGGCAGGACGGACACGTCTTCCAGGGGCCGAAGGGCGGACTGCTGCGGCGGAGCAACTTCCGGGACGACTGGATCGCCGCGCGCGAGAAGGCGGGTGTCTCCGGCGACGTGCACTTTCATGATCTGCGTCACACCGGCAACACCCTGGCGTCGAACGCGGGGGCCAGCACCCGTGAACTCATGACGCGGATGGGGCACAACACCACGCGGGCCGCGCTGATCTATCAGCACATGACCAGCGACCGGGACCGAGCCATCGCGGATCGCCTCGGCGCCATGATCCGGAGTGCGACCCCCACGGGCACGTCGCCCAGGCACGAGGATGCATGACCGGGATCGGACCAGTTTCGAGCCTCCTGCCTCGGGCTGGTCCGTGGCGCTTGACGACAGACACAATGCCGACATGGCAGAAGGCGCGTCAGAGGTGGATGCCGTCGAGTCGGCATGGCAAGAATTGCTCATCAGCGATCGGGTGGATCACAGGTTGGTGCAGGCTGCGTATGCCGAGCCTCGGCTCCGGCAGCTCTCCCCCTGGGTCGGTATGTGGGAACTGCACTTCAGCCGGTGCACGGAGTATCCGCAGACCTGGGACATCCCCTACATCGCCCCGCTGAAGGGCGGCGGCTTCCTCGTTGCAGGTCCGTCCCGATCAGAGGTGGTAGGCCCTGCTGCCACGGCTGAGGCGGCTGTCGCCACGGTTGTTGAACGCCTGCCGCCCGGCTGCGGGCCTGCCTTCATCGGCAACAAACACGAGTTGGCCAAGCACGCGGCAAGGCTCAGCGGGGACGCTGAACCTGACCGCTGATCCGGGGCCGCATGGTGGAGCGCTCCCTGGACTGGCACGTGAGTGGCACGCCCTCGGGCACGACGAAGGGCCAGGCACCGGAGACAACACTCCGGCCTGGCCCTTTCCCTTGAGCCCCCTGTCGGGTTCGAACCGACGACCCCCGCTTTACAAGAGCGGTGCTCTGGCCAGCTGAGCTAAGGAGGCGCGGGGGAAAGTGTAGCGGGCGGGGGGAGGGGGGTGGGGGGAAAATCGGGGGCGGTGGGCTGGTGACAAGCAGCGGAACGCCAGGTAGCGTCACCGGGAGTCCGCTCTGATGTGGACTGGACCACTCCATTCCTTTACTCGGATCGTCCGGCACGTTCCTGCCGGTGAAGGGACAGCACAGCTATGGCTACTGTCACGTTCGACAAGGCGACACGGATCTACCCCGGTGGCGACAAGCCCGCCGTGGACGGGCTGGAGATCGAGGTCGGGGACGGCGAGTTCCTGGTTCTGGTCGGGCCCTCCGGCTGCGGCAAGTCGACCTCGCTCCGCATGCTGGCCGGTCTGGAGGACGTCAACGCCGGCGCCATCCGCATCGGTGACCGCGACGTCACGCACCTGCCGCCGAAGGACCGGGACATCGCCATGGTGTTCCAGAACTACGCGCTCTACCCGCACATGACCGTCGCGGACAACATGGGCTTCGCCCTGAAGATCGCGGGCGTGAACAAGGCCGAGATCCGCAAGCGGGTCGAAGAGGCCGCCAAGATCCTGGACCTCACCGAGTACCTGGCGCGCAAGCCGAAGGCGCTCTCCGGTGGTCAGCGCCAGCGTGTGGCGATGGGCCGCGCGATCGTGCGTGAGCCGCAGGTGTTCCTCATGGACGAGCCGCTGTCGAACCTCGACGCCAAGCTCCGCGTGCAGACCCGTACGCAGATCGCCAGCCTGCAGCGCCGCCTGGGCGTCACCACGGTGTACGTGACCCACGACCAGGTCGAGGCCATGACCATGGGCGACCGCGTCGCGGTGCTCAAGGACGGTCTGCTGCAGCAGGTCGACAGCCCGCGCAACATGTACGACCGCCCCGCGAACCTGTTCGTGGCCGGCTTCATCGGCTCCCCCGCGATGAACCTCATCGAGGTGCCGATCATCGACGGCGGCGTGAAGTTCGGCAACGCGATCGTGAACGTCGAGCGTGACGCGGTGCAGGCGGCGGCCGACAAGGGCGACCGTACGGTGACCGTCGGCGTCCGTCCCGAGCACTTCGACATCGTGAACGGCGACAACACCGCCAAGACCCTCACCAAGGACGCCCCGGCGGGCCTGGCCGTGACGGTGAACGTCGTCGAGGAGCTCGGCGCCGACGGCTTCGTCTACGGCTCCGCCGAGGTCGGCGGCGAGCACAAGGACGTCGTGATCCGCGTCGGCGGCCGCTCCATCCCTGAGAAGGGTTCCGTGCTGCACGTGGTGCCGCGCGCCGGTGAGACGCACGTCTTCGCCACCTCCTCGGGCGAGCGCCTCAGCGACTGACGCCACCACGGCAGGGCACCAGCGCCTGCCGACAGAGCGCACGCCGACGGCCCGGCGGTACGGATCCTCACCGATCCGCTACCGCCGGGCCGTCGGCCTTCGGCGGGGGTCTTCGGGCTTCGCTCGTATACGGTGTCGACAAATACATACGCATATCCGGCCTTTCGGGTATGTTCGTCAACACCCGAACACCCGGCTCAGCGATTTCACTCCCTCGTCAGGGTGACTAAATGTCGCCAAATCATTACCAGTCGCTACGATCCGATGCGTGAACCAGGTAGCTCGCCGTCTCGGCAAGACATTCGCGCTCGTTCTTCCGGTCGTTCTCGTCCTGTCGGGAACGCTCGCCGTCACCCGCGTCCCGTGGGCCGCCTCATCCTCGGACGCGCAGGTGCTGACCGCCTCCGCGAAGTCGCAGGACGAGGTCGCCGGCAAGGAAGTGTCCAGGGCGCCGCAGGAGGTGCTGCGCCGCCGTCTGCTGGCCGAACTCCAGGACAAGGACCCGGGAGTGGCCCTGACCCATCTGCAGGTCGCGATGGCCCACCAGCCGTCGCTCGCGCGGTACTGCGCCTCGATCGCCCGCTCGCTCGGCCGGGCCGCCGTCGCCAAGTACGACGGCGCCACGCAGCGCGCCCAGGCATGGTCCCGCCCGGTGTGCGACACGGCCTTCGCGACCGGCGTCGCCTCCGTCGGCTGACGCGGCGGCACCCGCACCCGCACGCGCACCAGCACCCGTACCGGAACGAGCACGCCCGGCCGGACGGACCCCGCGGTCCGTCCGGCCGACGCGGTACGTGCGCAGGTACGTGCGGACGTCCGGCGCGGCCGTCCACCCCGTACGTCTGCGCGTACGTCCGCACGCATGTCCGCGCCGGACGCCCCCACGTCGACCCGCCACCTCGACGCGCCACCTCGACGCGTTGACCGCCGCGACGGCCCACGCCTCCGCCGTCGCATAAGGTGCGCTGCATGACGCGCGCCGACCACCCCACCACCCATGACGTCACCCCGGTCACCCAGGCCGTGCTCCTCGCCGGAGGCCAGGGCTCGCGGCTGCGGCCCTACACCGACGACCGGCCCAAGCCGATGGTCGAGATCCCGGGCACCGGGACGCCGATCATCGGCCATCAACTCGCCTGGCTCGCCGCGGAGGGCGTCACCGACGCCGTCGTCTCCTGCGGGCATCTCGCCGAGGTGCTCGAGGAGTGGCTGGACAGCACACCGCTGCCGCTGAACGTCACGACCGTCGTCGAGCACCAGCCGCTCGGCCGCGGCGGCGGCCTGAAGTACGCGGCCGCCTCGCTGCCCCGCGCCGACGAGCCCTGGTACGCCACCAACGGCGACATCTGGACGCGCTTCTCGCTCCGCGAGATGGCCGCCTTCCACGAGGAGCGGGACGCGACCGCCACCCTGGCCCTGGCCCGCCCGCGCATCCCGTGGGGCGCCGTGGAGACCAACGAGTTCGGCCAGGTGATGGACTTCATCGAGGCGCCCCCGTCGCCCTTCCTGATCAACGCGGGCGTCTACGTCTTCGCGCCCGACTTCGCCGCCCAACTGCCCGATCTGGGCGACCACGAGCGCACCACCTTCCCGCGGCTGGCCCGCGAGCGCAGGCTCGCCGGGTTCCCGATCCCGCAGGGCGCCTACTGGCGGGCCATCGACACCGCGAAGGACCTCACCGAGGCCGCGAAGGAGCTGGGCGCTCTCAAGTCGTAGCAGCGGCCCGGGAGTAGGCACCGGCGACAGACCATCGGACCGCACACACGACGGCGGCCCGTACCGGGGAAGGGCCGGTACGGGCCGCCGTCGTCGGGTCCGCCGCCAGGGGCCGACCGCGGGAGGGGACGGGGGGCTGTCAGGCGCCTCCGGGGGGCGTGCCGGTGGCGCCGCCGTCGCTGCCCTGGTGACCCATCCCGAGCAGCAGCCCGGTCGGCGAGTGGCTGCCGAGCAGCCCGCCGATCGCGCCCTGGGTGGGCTTGGGGGACGCGGGCGGCGGCGGGGCGGGCGCCTGCGCGGTCGGCGGCGGCGGGGCCGGGACGTGCGAGGTGCCGCTGGACCCGCCGGAGCCGCCGGGCGTGGTGCTGCTGGTGCCGCCGTGGCCCCGGGTCGGGCTGGTGCCGCCGGTCGAGGTGCTGCCGGACGTCGTGGCCGGCGTCTGGACGGCCTTCTTGTGGTGCTTCTTCCTCGCCTGCGCGGACTCCGACGGCGAGGGCGAGGCGCCCTGGGTGCCGCCGTCCCCCGCCACCTCGGGCAGCGGGGAGCCGGGCAGGTTGTTGGTCGGCGCCACGGTCGGGCCCGGCCGGTCGTCGTGCCGGGTGCTGGTGGCGCGGACGGCCGCGCCCAGCACCGAGCCGACGATCAGCGTCAGACCGGCGATCACGGTGGCCAGCACCACGCCGCGGCGCAGCACGCGGCGGCGCAGGTCCCACAGCGGGACCCGCGGACCGAGCCGCCGCCAGGCGTCGCTGGCCAGGTGGCCGTCGATCGAGTAGACGGGAGCGCCGGCGATGATCAGCGGGCTCCAGGCGGCCAGGTAGATGAAGTCCGGGGCGTCGTAGACCGGTACGGTCCGCCAACTCACCGTCACCAGAAGGGCGATGGACAGGGTCGCGCCGAACACGGCCGCCACGCGCTGCCACAGACCGCAGATGGTGAGCACGCCGACGACGACCTGGAGGAAGGCGATGCTGAGCCCCGCGCCCACCGGGTGGTTGAGCGCCGCGTCGCGCAGCGGCTCGGCCAGGGCCCACGGGTGCAGCGAGGTAAGCCACTTGACCATGGAGCCGCGCTTGCCGCCGTCGAAGTAGACGGGGTCGCAGAGCTTGCCCATGCCCGCGTAGATGCACACGAAGCCGAGGAAGATGCGCAGCGGCAGCAGCACGATGCCGAGGTTCATCCGGTGGCCCGGGTACCAGGCCTGGCGTACGGGTTCACCGCGGCGGTTGCGCGGCCGGTTGTCGAACTCCGCCTCGCGGCCGTCGTCCTCACCGCCCGCGCCGCCGGTCCAGCCGACCTCCGGCTCGTCCGGTCCGTCCTCGTCGTAGGCGCCGCGTGCCGGGCGTACGCCGCTGAGCAGGCCGGTGGGCGACTGCGCCGCCCGCTGGCCCACCACTGTCGGCGGCCGCGTCATCGTCTCGTCGATCCGCGGCAGCACCTGGGTGGCTCCGGCGATCGGCTCGCCGCCGCCTCCCCCTCCGCCGACGGTGGCGCCCGCGCGGCGGACCGCGCGCAGCAGCTCTCCTGCGGCCGGATCGCCCGGCGCGCTGTGCCCGGACCACACGACAGGCGCCAGCTTGCGGCGGCCCGCGCCGGCACCGGCCGTCGCGGGGTGTCGGGGTACGACGGGGATCCTCGCGGTGTCGTCGAGACTGAGGGCACGGGCCGAGGTCGCGCCGAGCTGCACCCTGAAGCTCGCATGGTTGACGATGACCTGGGCGGGATCGCTCGGCACTCGTGCCATGCTCATCGATGCAGCAGGCTCGTCGAAGCCGGGCAACCCTCCCCCCGTGGGAGTGCGGGGTGTTCTGGTGTCCACACTCATCTAACCGAGTGACACACGTTTAGGACACTGCCTCGGAACGTCCCGGATGTCCGAGACCCGTCAACCCCGTTGACTTGCCCCGAAATACGCCGTCCGCGAGCCGGACGTCACACCCGCCCCGAGCCAGACGTCACACCGGCCGCGGACCCCGCGTCACGCGCGCCGGCGCGACGCCTCGTACAGCACGACACCCGCCGCCACACCGGCGTTGAGGGATTCCGCGGCGCCGCCCGGCATCGGGATGCGGACCAGGTAGTCGCAGGTCTCGCCGACCAGCCGGGACAGGCCCTTGCCCTCGCTGCCCGCGACGATGACGACCGGGCCCGACAGGGCTTCCAGCTCGTGCAGTTCGACGTCACCGTCGGCGGCCAGGCCGACCACCACAAGGCCCGCCTTCTGGTACGCCTCCAGGGTGCGGGTGAGGTTGGTGGCGCGGGCGACGCGGACCCGGGCGGCGGTGCCCGCGGAGGTCTTCCAGGCGCCCGCGGTCATGCCGGCGGCGCGGCGCTCGGGGACCACGACACCGTGTCCGCCGAACGCGGCGACCGAGCGGACGACGGCTCCCAGGTTGCGCGGGTCGGTGACGCCGTCGAGGGCGACGATCAGCGGCTCCTCGCGGCTGTCGTGCGCGTCGGCGGTCAGGTCGTCGGGGTGCGCGTACTCGTACGGCGGGATCTGCAGCACCAGGCCCTGGTGGTTCAGGCCCGCGGTGAGCCGGTCCAGCTCGGGCCGGGGCGCCTCCAGCAGCGGTACGCCGCGGTCGGTGGCGAGCCGCAGCGCCTCACGGACGCGGTCGTCGTTCTCGATGAACTGCTGGACGTAGACCGCGGTCGCCGGGATGTCGGCGCGCAGCGCCTCGACCACCGGGTTGCGGCCGACGACCAGTTCGGAGGTGGACTTGGAGCCGCGGCCCGACGGGCGGCGGGACTGCGCCGAGACTGTCCGCTTGGCCGCGGCGTTCGCGATGCGGTTCTTCTTGTGGCCCTTGCGCGCCTCGGCGGGCGGCGTCGGGCCCTTGCCCTCCAGGCCCCTGCGCCGCTGCCCGCCGCTGCCGACCGTGGCGCCCTTCTTGTTGGACGTACGGCGGTTCCTGCGCTGGCTGTTCCCGGCCATGGGGCACTCTCACTTCTTCGGTCAAACTCGTCAGACATCACTACGTACTGGGGGTGGGCCGCATCCGCGGACGGGGCGGACGCCCTGCCGGTCGGCCCCTACCGGCGCCGCTTCACCCTCGGAGCACCCACCGCGGGCCCGAGGGCGTGTCCTCGATCTCCAGACCGGACTGGACCAGCTCGTCGCGGATCGCGTCGGCGGTCGCGTAGTCCTTGCGGGCGCGGGCCGACTGCCGCTGGTCGAGGACCAGCCGGACCAGGGAGTCCACGACGCCGTGCAGGTCGTCGCCGTGGTCGCCGCCCACCCACTGCGGGTCGAGCGGGTCGAGGCCCAGTACTCCGAGCATCGCACGGACCTCGGCCAGGCGCGCGACCGCGGTTTCCTTGTCGTCGGCGGTGAGGGCGCTGTTGCCCTGCCGGACGGTGGTGTGGACGATGGCGAGCGCCTGCGGGACGCCCAGGTCGTCGTCCATCGCCTCGGCGAAGGCGGGCGGCACGTCGGCGGCGGGCGGGACGGTCTCCCCCGCCTTCTCGGTGACCCGCTGGACGAAGCCCTCGATCCGCGCGAACGCGGACTCGGCCTCGCGCAGGGCCTCCTCGCTGTACTCGATCATCGACCGGTAGTGCGGGGTGCCCAGGTAGTAGCGCAGCACGATGGGCCGCCAGCGCTTGGTCATCTCGGAGACCAGCACCGAGTTGCCGAGCGACTTGCTCATCTTCTCGCCGCTCATGGTGACCCAGGCGTTGTGCACCCAGTAGGCGGCGAAGTCGTCGCCGAACGCCTTGGCCTGGGCGATCTCGTTCTCGTGGTGCGGGAAGATCAGGTCGATGCCGCCGCCGTGGATGTCGAAGGCGCTGCCCAGGTACTTGTGGGCCATCGCCGAGCACTCCAGGTGCCAGCCGGGACGGCCGCGGCCCCAGGGCGTCTCCCAGGACGGCTCGCCGGGCTTGACGGCCTTCCACATGGCGAAGTCGCGCTGGTCGCGCTTGCCGGTCTCGCCCTCGCTCTCGGGCTGGCGCAGATTGTCCAGCTCCTGGTTGGACAGCGAGAGATAGCCCTCGTACGAGCGCACGTCGAAGTAGACGTTGCCCTCGGACTCGTAGGCGTGGCCGCGCTCGATCAGGCCGCGCATCATCTCGATCATCTCGGGGACGTGACCGGTGGCCCGCGGCTCGTACGTCGGGGGCAGGCAGCCCAGCGAGTCGTAGCCGGTGTTGAAGGCGCGCTCGTTCTCGTAGCCGATCGACCACCAGGGCCGGTTCTGCTCGGCGGCCTTGGCGATGATCTTGTCGTCGATGTCGGTGACGTTGCGGATGAAGGTGACGTCGTAGCCCCGGTGGAGGAACCAGCGGCGCATGATGTCGAAGTTGAGGTAGGACCTCACATGGCCGATGTGCGGGGCCGCCTGCACGGTGGCGCCACACAGGTAGATCGAGACGCGGCCCGGCGTGAGCGGGGCGAAGTCACGGACCTGGCGCGCGTTGGTGTCGTACAGGCGAATAGTCACGCCAACTAGGGTAGTGGCCCGGAGCGTGTGCCTTGTGCCCTCTGGCACAGGGCACACACAACGGTGACATTACGCGGGACGCGCGGGTCCGCTCAGCCGTGCTCGACGACGCGGTCGGCCGCGACGCGGACGATGACGCGGACGGCCTCGGGGCCTTCCTTCCTGAACGGCTCGCCCGTGTACTTCTGGCTCAGCTCCTCGATCAGCTCGGGAGCGTTCTCGCTGACCAGCGTGGCGGTGCCGCGGACCTCCAGGTAGGCGTACGGGTTGTCCGCCGGGTAGACCAGCAGCGTGATCCGCGGGTCCCTGACCAGGTTGAGGTGCTTCCTGCGGCCTTCGAGGGTGGAGAAGAGCACCTCGTCGCCGTCCCGCTTCACCCAGACCACGGAGAGCTGCGGCCGGCCGTCGGGCTGGATGGTGGCGACAGTGGCGAAGTTCTTGCCGTCGATGAGGGCGCGTGCCTGCTCGGAGAGGGCGGCCATGAGGGGTCCTTTCACCTGCCGTACGGGTGGTCACCGGCATTGTCGTCCACCCGTCCGCCGGGGGACGATGCCGGGTCGCGTACGACGAGCGCCGTGGCGACGGCGGCCAGGCCCTCGCCGCGGCCGGTGAAGCCGAGTCCGTCGGTGGTGGCGGCGCTGACCGAGACCGGGGCGCCGACGGCGGCCGACAGCAGGGCCTGTGCCTCCTCGCGGCGCTTGCCGATCTTGGGGCGCTGCCCGATCACCTGCACCGCCACGTTGCCGATGGCGAAGCCCGCGTCGCGCACGATCCTGGCCGCCTCGGTGAGCAGGGTGACGCCGGAGGCGCCCGACCACTCGGGGCGCCCGGTGCCGAAGTGGGCGCCGAGGTCGCCGAGCCCGGCGGCCGAGAAGAGCGCGTTGCAGGCGGCGTGCGCGACCACGTCGGCGTCGGAGTGCCCGGCGAGCCCCGGCCCCTCGCCCTCCCAGAGCAGTCCCGCGCACCACAGCTCGCGGCCCTCCTCGAAGGCGTGGATGTCGCTGCCGATGCCGACCTGGGGCAGCGGCAGCGGCATGGCGAGCGGCTCAGTACCCATCGGTGGCCCTCCTGCGGGCGAGTACGGCCTCGGCGAGTACGAGGTCCAGCGGACGTGTCACCTTGAACGCCTCCTCGTGGCCCGGCACCACCAGGACGGGGACGCCCAGCTGCTCGACCATGCTCGCGTCGTCGGTGACGTCGCGGGTGACGGTCGCGTGCGCCTTGGCGAGGGTGGCCCGGTCGAAGCCCTGCGGGGTCTGCACGGCGCGCAGCCGGGCCCGTTCGGGGGTGCCGGTGACCAGGTGGGTGGTCGGCTCGACCTCCTTGACGGTGTCGGCCAGCGGCAGCGCCGGCACCACGGCGGGGGCGCCGCCGCGTACCGCGTCGACCACGGCCTCGACGGTCTCGACCGGCACCAGCGGGCGGGCGGCGTCATGGACGAGGACCACGTCGACGTCGTCGGGGAGCGCGGCGAGGCCGAGCCGCACCGAGTGCTGCCGCTCCTCGCCGCCGGGGACGACGCGTATGTCGGTGGACTCGGTCAGGCCGTGGGCGTCGAGCAGGGCTCTGACATCCGCGGTGTCCTCGGGCGGGGCGACCACGACGATCACCGAGACGGTGCGGGCGCGGGCCATGGCGCGGACGGCGTGCACGAGGATCGGCACCCCGCCGAGGGTGCGCAGCGCCTTCGGCGCGCCGGGGCCGAGCCGGACGCCACGTCCGGCGGCGGGAATGACTGCTGCGGTACGCAGGTTTGTGTCCTTGTATGAGATGGGTATCGCCTGGAGGTACCCCCGGCCAAGGCCAGGGGAGTGCCGGGCACGAGGCGTTCCTGCGGACCCCTTCCGTGAAGTCCGTGGGAATGCTGCGCTGCCCGGTGCACCGGTGGGCGGCACGTACACGCGTACGCGTGGACAAGCATGCCGCAGCACCCGGTCGTCATGCCCGACCGGGTGCTGCGGTGGTCCCCGGAGTGTTCCGGGGCAGGAGTTGCGTCGCCGTACGTCGCGGCGGTGTCAGCGGCGGATGTATCCGTACGGGCCCGTACGGATGCGTGTGCGCCGACAGTCGTCGTGTCGCTGAACGAGAACCTCGATGGCACGGGTGGGCGCGCCGAGGATCTTAGGACGCGAGGACCTCGTCGAGCAGCGCCTCGGCCTTGTCCTCGTTGGTGTTCTCCGCAAGTGCGAGTTCGCTGACCAGGATCTGCCGGGCCTTGGCGAGCATGCGCTTCTCGCCTGCCGACAGGCCGCGCTCGCGCTCACGACGCCACAGGTCGCGCACTACCTCTGCGACCTTGATGACATCGCCGGAGGCGAGCTTCTCCAGATTTGCCTTGTATCGCCGGGACCAGTTGGTGGGCTCCTCGGTGTACGGCGCGCGCAGCACCTCGAAGACCCGGTCCAGACCCTCCTGACCGACCACGTCGCGTACGCCGACGAACTCCGCATTGTCCGCGGGCACACGTACCGTCAAGTCGCCCTGGGCGACCTTGAGCACCAAGTAGGTCTTGTCCACGCCTTTGATCTGGCGAATTTCGATTGCCTCGATCAGCGCGGCCCCGTGATGGGGATAGACCACGGTGTCGCCAACCTTGAACGTCATGTGACAGGTACCCCTTCCGTGGCTATCCAGGGTAACACGGGAACGGCCTCATCTGAATGGCGTTTTCGCAGGTCAGGGCATATCTCAGGGCTTGACAACGGCCCCCGGGACGTGCTGGAGGGTGCCTCTGCGGCGAGGTATTCGCAGGTGGGAGCGGGTATGCGGCGGGGGTGAAACGTACCCGTTACAGCGCCACGAGACCCTGAACAAGGGGCATTACGTCCCCATTTGTCTCTCCCGGACGAGTGGATCTTCGCTACTCCGTTCGGGAACCGGCCGCCAGGTGATCCAATTTTGCACAGTCGTGGAAAACCGTCCGCGTCGATCATGGCGGAGGCCGCGTAATCACCGTGCGGGAATGCCGGAATGCAATCTGTGAGAGGCGCCACGTTGCCACCGGTCGGGTGAGCCGGGGCCGCTGAGGGGCCACCCGGTGTGTGGGCGTCTCAACGGCTCGGTAATCTATGGCCAGTCCGGGCGTTGTGATCGACCGGACCGGCCCTCGGGCCGCTGGAAGAGCTTCCGAACCTGCCAAGGAGATGCCGCCGCCGTGGTCCGCAGCTTCCGACGCGGCGCACTCGCCGCCGTACTCGCGCTCTCGCTCGCCCCGCTTGCCGCATGCGCCGCCGGAAACGGAGCACAGACCAACCATGTGCGCCCGGACAGCCAGGCCGTGACGGTCGGCAACATCAGGGTGCAGAACGGGGTCATCCTCACCCAGACCTCGGGCAGCGGCCCGGCCACCATCTCGGCCCGGCTGTTCAACAACGGCACCACCGACCAGACGCTGCAGGCCGTGCAGATCGGCTCCGGCACCCCGGCGAAGCTCGTCGGCGCGGACGGCGGCCAGACCATCACCGTGCCCGCGGGCGGCTCCGTCCTGCTCGGCGGGAGCGGCAACCCGGCCGCGGTCGTGGAGAACAGCGGTGAGGCGTTCCAGGACGGCGACGTGCAGAACGCGGTGTTCAACTTCAGCACCACGGGCGCGGTCGCGCTGCCGCTCAACGTGATCCCGGCGACCGGCTACTGGGAGCCCTACGGCCCCGCCTCGATCCCGACCACGGCCGCCCCGTCGCCCAGCGCGCGGGTCACGCCGTCCGACACCGCCACCCCGAAGGGCACCGCCACCCCCAAGGGCACGGCGACGCCGACGGACACGACGACCACCAAGCAGTAGCGTTCACGGCAGCACTGAGGGCCCGGGGCGAATCCGCCTCCGGGCCCTTCTGCTTCCCCCGTGCTCCCCGTGCCGCCGGTCCCGCGGCTCGTGCGGTTCCGCGGCTTACGGCTCGAACTTGTAGCCCAGGCCGCGGACCGTCACCAGGTAGCGCGGCGCGCCCGGGTCGGGCTCGATCTTGGCGCGCAGCCGCTTGACGTGGACGTCCAGGGTCTTGGTGTCGCCGACGTAGTCCGCGCCCCAGACCCGGTCGATGAGCTGCATACGGGTCAGCACGCGGCCCGCGTTGCGCAGCAGCATCTCCAGCAGGTCGAACTCCTTGAGCGGCAGGTCGACCTTGCCCCCGGAGACGGTGACGACGTGGCGGTCCACGTCCATCCGTACCGGACCGGCCTCCAGCGCGGCCGGCGAGATCTCCTCGGGCTCCCCGCGGCGGCGCAGCACCGCGCGGATGCGGGCGACGAGCTCCCGCGAGGAGAACGGCTTCGTCACATAGTCGTCCGCGCCTATTTCCAGGCCGACGACCTTGTCGATCTCACTGTCCTTGGCGGTGACCATGATCACCGGGACATTGGACTTGAGCCGGAGCTGGCGGCAGACCTCGGTGCCGGGCAGCCCCGGCAGCATGAGGTCGAGCAGTACCAGGTCGGCGCCATTGCGCTCGAACTCGTCCAGCGCGTCGGGCCCGGTCGCCGAGATGGCGACCTCGAAGCCCTCCTTGCGGAGCATGTACGACAGCGCGTCGCTGAAGGACTCTTCGTCCTCGACGACGAGTACGCGTGTCACGGAAGGACCTCCGGGGCGGGGGTGTGTTCGGGGAGAGAGGGGAAGAGCTGGTCGTCCGACGGCTCGTCGGCCGACTCGTTGTCGGCGTAGGCGTCCGCCTCGGCCTCGGGATCGGTGCCGGGCGGCAGTGCGCGGTCGCGGGCGATCCCGGCCTCGGGAAGCCGCAGGGTGAAGGTGGAGCCCTGGCCTTCAGCGCTCCATACCGTGACCTCTCCGCCGTGCGAGGCGGCCACGTGCTTGACGATGGACAGGCCGAGCCCGGTGCCGCCGGTGGCCCGCGAACGCGCCGGGTCCACCCGGTAGAAGCGTTCGAAGACCCGGTCGCGGTCCTTCTCGGAGATGCCGATGCCCTGGTCCGTCACGGAGATCTCTATGAGGTCCCCGCCCGGGGCGTTGATCCGGCGCCCGGCGATCCCGACCCTGGTACGGGCCGGGCTGTAGTTGACCGCGTTCTCGACGAGGTTGCCGAGAGCTGCGGCGAGCTGGCCACGGTTGCCCCAGATGTGCAGGTCAGGGGTGGTTCCGGTGGCCATGGTGATCTGTTTGGTGTTGGCCTGGTGCCGACAGCGGTCGACCGCCTCCGCGACCAGGTCGTCCACGGCGACGGGCTCGGCGTCGTCGAGCAGGTCGTCGTCCTGGACCCGGGAGAGGTCGATGATCTCCTGCACGAGGCTGGTCAGGCGGGTGGCCTCGATCTGCATCCGACCGGCGAAACGGTTTACCGCCTCGGGATCGTCGGAGGCGTCCATGACGGCCTCCGAGAGCAGCGAGAGCGCTCCGACGGGGGTCTTCAGCTCATGGCTGACGTTCGCCACGAAGTCCCGGCGTACCGCCTCGATCCGCCGGGCCTCGGTGAGGTCCTCGACCAGCAGCAGCACCAGCCGGGAGCCCAGCGGGGCGACCCGGGCGGAGACCGCCAGGCCCTCGCCGCGCCCGGCACCACGGCGTGGCAGGTCCAGTTCCACCTGCCGTATCTCGCCGTCCCGCCGGGTCTCGCGGGCCATCTGCAGCATCTGGTCGACGGCCAGCCGGCCGCCGCGTACCAGCCCGAGGGCGTATGCGGCGGAACTGGCCTTCACCACTGTGTCACCCTCGTCGAGGACGACAGCCGACGAGCGCAGCACCGAGAGCACGGTGTCCACGCCGGGCGGCAGTACCGCGTCGGTGTGCAGGGAGGTACGCGTGGGGCGGGCCTGTTCCCGCTCGCTCCAGCGGAACGCGAGCACGGCGATCACACCGGTCAGCAGACCGGCGATCGCACTGGCTGCGGCGACTGCCGCGTTCACGTCCATAGCCCCAGGTTAGGTGGGTCCGACAAGCGAATCACAACCCTGAGAGCTACCTCTCGGACGCACGTTGCCAAGAGTTCACCTTCACGTAGGTGGTGATTCACTCCGGGTGCGCGGCTGGTACGCGTACGACCATCAGCGTGGCAGCGTGGAGGAGAATCCTCTGTACATAGGGAAGGAACGCGATGCGGGACGCATACCACGAGGAGCTCGACACGATCGGTGACGGGCTGGTCGAGATGGCACGGCTCGTCGGCTCCGCCATCGGCCGGGCTACCACCGCGCTGCTCGACGCGGACCTGAAGATCGCGGAGAGCGTGATCGCCGCGGACGAGAAGGTCGACGACCTCCAGCGTGAGCTGGAGAACCGGGCGATCACCCTGCTCGCCCGGCAGCAGCCGGTCGCCACCGACCTGCGGATCGTCGTCACGTCGCTGCGCATGAGCGCCGACCTGGAGCGCTCCGGCGACCTCGCCCGCCACGTGGCCAAGCTCGCCCGGCTGCGCTTCCCCGACTCCGCCGTGCCGCGCGACCTGCACAGCACCATCCTGGAGATGGGCCAGCTCGCCCAGCGGCTGGTCGCGAAGGCCGCCGAGGTGATCGTCAGCAAGGACGTCGACGACGCGCTGCAGCTCGAGGCCGACGACGACCGTATGGACGAACTCCACCGCACCCTCTTCCAGCACCTTCTGGACGACCGCTGGAAGCACGGCATCGAGACCGCCGTCGACGTCACCCTCGTGGGCCGCTACTACGAGCGCTTCGCCGACCACGCCGTCTCCGTCGCCAAGCGCGTCGTCTACCTGGTGACCGGCGAGCACGCGGACGAGATGACGCCGGCGCCGACGCAGGTCGAGGGCGCGTAGCGCTCACGCTCGGCGGAGGGCGGCGGAGGGCGGCGGGCCGGGCGCGGCCGGAGCCCGACGGCGGGACGGGGGCGTGCGGGGTGGCCGGATGGCGCCGCAGTGCCCTCGTGCGCCGTTGATGCGCTGCTGGCCGTGCCGTTCACTGGTGTGTAGGCAAGCCTGAGGAGGGTGTACTGATGCAGGAATCCCCCACACCACAGCCCGTACACGACCCGTCCCCGCTCGACGGAGCCCCGCAGTCCCGGGTCCCGCTTCCGTTGCTCGGCGCGTGCGGCTGCGGCTCAGGCTGCGGCTGCGGATGCCAGTCCGGCGGCGCATGCCAATGCGGCGGCTGCGCCCCGTAACCACCACGCCCACCAACGCCCCCTGCCTCCCGCGAACACCCGCGGCGGTCAGGGGGCGTTGGCATGCCGTGGCGCCGCCTCTTCTTCTTGGCCCGGGCCCGGGGCGGCGGGTCGCCCTGCGCCGCTGCCGCTGGAATCGGAGAATACCGAACAGGGGCGACATATCCGGCGGTGAGGGTGACGATGGCCAGGACGAGCGCACCAGAGGGACAGCCCGTTCACACGGGGAAGGTCAGGGACTGGGCGTCGAAGGTGTTCGAGCTCCACCCCGATCAGGTGAACTGGCCGCGAGCGGTGCTGTTCCTGGACATCGCGCTGGTGCCACTGATCGTCTTCTGGGCGATCGGGTACGAGCAGTACCTGCTCAGCTCGTTGTTCGGTCTGCTGTTCGCCTGGCTGGCCGACCCGGGCGGGGGCTTCGGGCACCGTGCCTCACACGTCGCCGGTTTCGCGCTGATCGGAGCGGGACTGACCGCACTGGGGTTCGGCATCGGCGGGGAGGCCTGGGGCTGGCTGGTACTGGTCGCCTTCGCCGTCACCCTGGTGGCCGGGCTGGCGGTCGCTTTCGGGGTGCGCAGATTCGTGACCGCCCTGCTGCTCAACGTCTGGTTCATCCTGGCGCTCTCGCTCGCGTTCAGCCTCCACCAGCATTCCCGCGTCACCAACTACACCTGGGCCCAGGTCGTCGCCTGGGCCGGGGGGTCCGCCTTGTGGATCGTGGTGGCGTTCCTCGTATGGCTGATCCTCGGGCGCGGGGACCAGCCCCAGCCGATCGCGGAACTCCCCGGCGACACGTCGCCCCGGAAGCTGACCCGCCCGGTCGTCATGTTCGCGGTGATCCGCGCCCTGGCCATCGCCGGCACGATCGCGCTCGCGTTCGGGCTGAACCTGTCGCACGGCCTCTGGCTGCCGATCGCGACCATGATCGCGCTGAGACCGAGCCTGGAGCAGAGCACGCTCTTCGCCGTGCAGCGCCTCTCCGGCGCCTTGATCGGTGCCGTCGCGGCCGGCCTGCTGCTGCTGATCCCCACCAGTGAACACGGACTGCGGCTGTTCGCCGTCGACCGCGGACTCGAAGTGGTCGCGCTCGTGCTGTTCATGCACGGGGTGGGGATCCGCTTCCTGAACTACGCGCTCTACTGTGCGGCCATCGCGGCGGGGGCGCTCGTCCTGATCGATCTCACGCAGCCCTCCGACTACTCCGCCGAGGGCTACCGGATTCTGTGGACGTTCTGCGGCGTGGGGATCGGTGTGCTCGTCATGCTGCTGGCCGGTCTGCTCGGCAAGCGCACCGCCCGCACTCATTGAGCCACCCTGCAGACGGGTGACCGCCCAGGTCGTGAAAATGCCTCCCTCCCGCGCCATTCGCGCGGGCGGGAGGCATGATCGCGTTTCCTACTTCTTCTTGCCCTGGTTCTTCACGGCCTCGATGGCCGCCGCGGCAGCGTCCGGGTCGAGGTAGCGGCCGCCGGGGGTGACGGGGCGGAAGTCGGCGTCGAGCTCGTAGGCGAGGGGGATGCCGGTGGGGATGTTGAGGCCCGCGATGTCGGCGTCGGAGATGCCGTCGAGGTGCTTGACGAGGGCGCGCAGGGAGTTGCCGTGGGCGGCGACGAGGACCGTGCGGCCGGCCAGGAGGTCGGGGACGATCCCGTCGTACCAGTACGGGAGCATCCGGACGACGACGTCCTTGAGGCACTCGGTGCGCGGGCGCAGCTCCGGCGGGATGGTGGCGTAGCGCGGGTCGTCGCTCTGCGAGAACTCGGTGCCGTCGGCCAGCGGCGGCGGCGGGGTGTCGTACGAGCGGCGCCAGAGCATGAACTGCTCCTCGCCGAACTCGGCCAGCGTCTGGGCCTTGTCCTTGCCCTGGAGGGCGCCGTAGTGCCGTTCGTTCAGCCGCCAGGTGCGGTTGACCGGGATCCAGTGGCGGTCAGCGGCCTCCAGCGCGAGCTGCGCGGTGCGGATGGCGCGCTTCTGGAGGGAGGTGTGGACGACGTCCGGCAGAAGCCCGGCGTCCTTGAGCAGCTCGCCGCCCCGGACCGCCTCCTTCTCGCCCTTGTCGTTGAGGTTGACGTCCACCCAGCCGGTGAACAGGTTCTTCGCGTTCCACTCGCTCTCGCCGTGGCGGAGCAGGATCAGCTTGTACGGAGCAGCAGCCATGGGCCTGAGCCTAATCGAAATCCCCTGGCGCCCGTCGGCCGCCCTGTGTAATCTGCGCGAGAGGGCAGGGACCATTACCAACGCTGGACTGAGGGGGATGCGGTGACGGCCGTGAGTCGTGCGGTGAGGGAGACGGTCTCAGGGCTCCCCCGCCAGTTCTGGTGGTTGTGGACCAGCACCCTCGTGAACCGTCTCGGCGGCTTCGTCGTCACCTTCCTCGCCCTCTACCTGACCGTGCAGCGCGGCTATTCCGCCTCGTACGCGGGCCTGGTCGCCGCGCTCTTCGGGCTCGGCGGCGCGGCGGGCGCCGTGGTCGGCGGCGTGCTGGCCGACCGGATCGGCCGCCGTACGACGATGCTGGTCGCGCAGCTCGGCGGCGCCGTCACCACCGCGGTGCTCGGCTTCGTGACCCACCCGCTGGCCATCGCCGTCGTCGCCACCCTCGTCGGCCTCACCAGCAACGCCTCCCGCCCCGCGCTGTCCGCGATGCTCGCCGATCTCGTACGCCCCGAGGACCGGGTACGCGCCTTCTCCCTCAACTACTGGGCGATCAACATCGGCTTCGGCGTCTCGGCCGCCGCCGCGGGGTTCATCGCCTCGGCGGGCTACCTGTGGCTGTTCCTCGGTGACGCCTTCACCACGGTGCTGTGCGCGGTGCTCGTCTTCGCGAAGGTGAAGGAGACGCTGCCGCGGTGGGAGGGCCATGCGGCCGACGTCGGGAAGGCGTCGGGCCCCTCGGAACCCCACGTCGGGCTGATGGCCGTGCTGCGCGACCAGCGCTTCATGGCCCTGGTCGGCCTGACCTTCCTCCTGGGCTCCGTAATGCAGCAGGGCTCGTCCACCCTCGCTGTGGACATGGGCGCACACGGCCTCACCGCCCGCCAGTACGGTCTGGTCGCCGCCATCAACGGCCTGGTGATCGTGGTGCTCCAGATCCCCGTCACCCGCGCGCTGCGCGCCCGCTCCAGCGCGGGCCTGCTCGCCGCGGGCTCCTTCCTGCTCGCCTGGGGCATGGGCCTCACCGCCTTCGCCGGCTCCGTCGGCCTCTACGCCCTCACCGTCGTCGTCTGGACGCTCGGCGAGATCGTGCACGCGCCCGCCTCGATGTCGGTCGTCGCCGACCTCGCCCCCGCCACCGCCCGCGGCCGCTACCAGGGGATGTACACCCTGTCCTGGTCCGCCGCGACCTTCGCGGGCCCGCTGGTCGGCGGCCTCACCCTCGACCACCTCGGCCGCGACGCGGTCTGGGTGGGCTGCGCGCTCGTCGGCAGCGTCGCGGGCGCGGGCTACTACCTGCTGCTCCGCCCCCGCCCGACCGTCATCGTCTCGGGCCCGCTCGACACCGCCCCGGCCGCCCGCACGACGTCCTCCTCATAGCCCGCAATCGCCCATTATTATGGGAGTTGACGGTTCTGGCGCGGGGGCGTTCAGGGAGGGGGCGCCCGTGGGATCACCCGGCGCGCAGGAACTCACCACACGGGCAAGTGCGTTGCGCAGCCTCGCCGACGAGGTCGAGGCACTCCCCGACCAGGTCAGAACGTTCGCCACCCGGACCATGAAGGACTGGTCGGGCCCGCACGCCGACCGCATCCGCGGTGATCTGGGCGCGTGGCGTACGAAGTGCCGGTCCGTCGCGGACAGCCTGCGCGGCGAGGCGCGGACCTGCGAGCAGAAGGCCAGGGACCTCAGGTAGATGCCGTCCTACGACAGTGCGCGTGCCCGCTTCCGGCTCGCCGACCGGCACATCTCCGTACTCGGTCACCTGATGGACGGAGAGAGTCCGCCCGCGGAGTTCGTCCCCTCTTTGGGTGAACTCCAGCAGCTCGGCCTGGTCGGCCAGGAGGGCGAACTCTCGCCTTTATTAAGTGACTTGCTCACCACCCTCGCCGACCCCATGGTCATGATCCAGGTCGAGGTCACCGGCGAGCACGGCCCCGTGACCCACGGCGTGGTCGTCGGCCGCCGCACCGTCGTCGCCCACGACGGCTGGCCGGGCGAGGAGGAGTCGGAATACCTCGCCATCGAGCCCGGCACCCTCGTCTGGGAACTCGCCCGCAAGGTCAACCTCCGTACGGCCGAGGCCGTCGATCCGCCGGTCCGCCGTATCGAGACCACGATGGGCGCCCTGGACGCCGCCCTCGCCGGGTCCCCGGACGCCGACGTCGCCTCCGCGGCGGGCGGCCTCGCCGAACCCGCCCTCTCCCTCTTCGCCGACCTCGTCGCCGCCCTCAACTCCACCTGGCGCGTCACCACCGTCTGGGACGGCGCCCACGACGGCGCCCCCGCCGCCCACCTCCGCGCCCTCGCCGTCTGGGACTGCGGCCCCCTCGGCTACTGGATCCGCGACCTCCCCGAAGAGCCGGTCCTTCCCGGACGGCTCTCCCCTACGACCCCCCTGCGTCTGACCCGCTCGACAGCGGCGGAGATCTGGGAACGGCTGGGGGATCTGCTCCCGGGGGAGGGGGATTTGGTCGACGAGAGTGAGGGACTACTCGCCGACGGGCTCGGCACCGCCTCGGAACGGCGCCGAGGCGAGCGCGGTCCCCAATGACAGGGAATCGGTGTCCACGGCCTCGAAGACGATCGCGATAGCAAGGTCGACCTCGTCCACAGCGCCGTTAACCGATCCCGTCCGATAGCGGCCGACGCCCTGGACGAACCTGCCCCGCTTGATGGCGACGCGCGCTCCCTCACGGCGCAGCTCGATGTCCATGCTCTTCGTGTAGGTGTAGGTGTAATCCCGGTTCGCGTACGTGATGTGCAGTGCGCGCGACGCACGCCGGATCCCGAACGAGTTGTACTTCAGCGTCACCGCGACATCACCGACCTCCATCACTGCCCTGGTCAGCGAAGGTCGTCCGCACGCACCAACCCCAGTGACGGAAGTCTGCGGCAAACGCTCAGCGATCAGTTCCGTTCTCGGCATCGCCTGCGACTGCTGCCGAACGGGCTTGACGTAGAAGACCATGACGTCCCCGAACGGTCCCACAGTGCCGCGCTTTCCGCGCTGAGCACCGTTCTCGAATGGCTCCAACTCGAACGTGAAGTCGCCCATTGTGCTTTCCCTCACCAGTCGAACGGGTTGAGCTTCTTCGCCACGGATTTGGCCTCTCCAGCGATGTCGCTCGCAGTGTGGTCCACCCAATGCGCGGCCTTGGGGATGTCACCCCAGTGCTGCACGACTTCGGCCGTCCCGTAGATCGTGCCAGTCGCGATGACGAACCCGAAGCTCACCGGGTTCGGTGCGATCATGGCCGACGTAAGGGACGCGTTGAAGCCGACATCGGCGACGTCGGCGACATAGCTCGTGCCCTTGCGCTTGTACGCCTTGATCGGGTTGCCATCAGATACGAGATTCGCCGAACTGAAGGCCGTGGAGGCGACGCCACTGACGATGCCGACGCCCCGGAACGCTCCGGCGACCTTGCTGGCGACAGTGAGCCCGCGAAGGAGGGAGGCACTACGGCTTGCAGCGGAAATACCCTCGGCCTCGTCACCCGTACGAGCTGCCTCGAAGGCGTTCCTCGTGACCTTGTAAAGGCTGGCCGAGCCTGCTCGGATGACCTCTGTGCCTGCGTGTGACAGGCCGCCGAACTGGGCTGCCAGTCTGTCGGATCCGGCCACGAAGTCGATCGCCCTGTTCACGGTGATGTTCCCCAGCAGAGGTACATCCATGAAGCTTTGGCTCCGGAGCACGTTCCAGACGTCTCCCGTGCGGTCAGCGATCATCCCACCCGTGCCCGGAATACGCACCAGAGACGCCGTGAGCCTGCTGGGCATCCACGAGCCTGGGGCACTCAGGGAGCGGATCTTGGGGTCCCATTCCGCCAGCCAGTCGCCCCTGCCTTCGACCCACCCCACGCTGCTGCGCTGCAAGCTACTCGCCGCCCACCCCTTCCACCGCGCCCCCCACCCCCTCTTGAACGAATTCCCGACGAGGACCTTCGTCAAGGCCGTGCCGTGAAAGATCACCCGGCCCGCGGCGTTCGTGGCGGAGAGCCAGTCGCCGTAGGTGGAGAGGAGGTATTCGACGGCGGGCTCGAAGGGGTGGAGGGCGGGGAGGGAGGTGAGGGCTTGGGATTGGAGGCGGGTGAGCCAGTCGTCGAGGGATTCGTCGGGGCGGCGGTGGAAGGTGCGGGCGCGGGGGTCCTCGCTGGCGGCGACGGAGTTGGCGAGGAGGAGGGACTCGGGGGTGAAGGCGGTGGTGCCGCGGTATTGCGCCAGTTCCCGGGGGGTGAAGCCGGCCCAGAGGAAGCCGCCGGCGAGGTCGCCGTTGGTCATGCGGACCCTGGCGGCGCGGCGGCGGAGGTCGGGGGCGGTGTCGGTGGCCCAGGTGGTGAGGGGGCGTAAGCCGGCGAGGGTGGGGGTGACGCCGAGGGTGGCGGCCTTGCGGAAGGCGGCGTCGGTGCGGTTCCTGAGGCTGGCGGCGTCCCTGCCGTCGAGCAGGGACGCCAACTGCTCCAGGTCGTCCGGGTTCACGGCCCGAATCGTGTGCGGTCCCCCCACAATGTGCCTCTCCCGGCGAAATGTCCGTCGTGACCGTCACACCGTACGGCGTACGTCCCACCGGCACCACCAGGCGTCAACCGCCCCGGTCAACGCCGCAGTTCGCGTTGCGCCTCGTAGAGGTTGGCCGGGGACACGTCCGTGTCGCCGTAGGACTCCAGGCGGGAGTGGAGGGGGCCGGTGAAGTCGGGGACGTCGGTCTGGCCGAAGGGGGTGACCGTGGAGAGGCCGACGGTCGCGCTGTACGGGGCGATGTCGTCGATCTTGGCGCAGCCCGCGCGGCCGTTGGTGACGGTGACGTTCCAGTGGGTGAAGCGGGCGCCGTAGAGCGGGCCCGCCGAGGCGTCGCCGCCGTGCTGGCCGTCGTTGGAGATGGTGATGTCCGTGCGGATGTTGGCGAAGGGCAGTCCGCGGTGGGTGTCGAAGGTGCCCATGTCCATCCGGCCGCGCGACCAGGCGTTGTAGGAGGACAGGCCCTCCACGTTGATGCCGTGCAACTGGGTGCCGGGCGGGGCCGGGAGGACGGTGCGCTGGTCGATGGCGAAGTCCTCGAAGAGGTTGTCGTGCGCGCCCTCGCGGCAGGCGTAGGGGTGGTGGCTGCCGCGGCCCGAGACGCGGGTGCGGCGGAAGGTGGTGGCCTTCGCGGCGACCATGAGGAAGCCGTTGTCGACGTCGACGGCGTGCACGTCGTCGACCCAGCAGTCCCAGGTGCACTGTGCGACAAGGCCGTTGTAGCCCTTGTCGAGGAGGTGGAGGGACTGCGGGGTCGGGGTCATCTGGAGGGTGAGGCCCTCGACGCCGGAGTTGACGAGCGGGGTGACCAGGGTGGTGATGCGGGGCTGCCACAGCAGCCGGGTGTCCAGCGGCAGCGGGCGGTCGAAGGTGACGCGGTGGCCGCGGATTTCGGTGACGCGGGCGGGCCACTCGTAGGGGACGTACGACAACACCTTGGTCTTGTCCGACCAGTTGTACGTGGCGGCGCCCTCGACGTCGCCGGACATGTGGTCGAGCAGGCCGTGCCCCGGGTCGTCGGTGTACTGCAGCAGGACGCGGTCGCCGCGCCGCAGCCGGGCGGCGCTGTCGACGGTGACGGTCCAACTGCCCTGGACGGCCTCGGCGGTGACCTTGGCCAGCGTCTCCCACTCGTCGCGCTTGTTGCCGGTCCAGCCCTCGAAGGGCCAGGCGCGGGCGCGTATCGCGTCGGTGAGGGTGCGGTAGCGGTCCTTCGGGCACATCCACACCAGGCCGCCCGCCCAGGACCACGACGACTTGTCGCCGCCGTAGCGGCTGCCGTAGACGCCGATCACCTCGGTCAGCGACTTGGTGGCGTAGAGCGTGGTGCGGCCGCTGCCCGCGCCGCGCAGGGTGGTGTTGTCCCACCCGACCTGGATGACGTCGTCGATCCGGTACGTGCCCGGCGGCAGGTACACGGTGCCGCCGCCCGCCTCGCCGACCTCGCGCAGCGCCCGGTTGATGGCGGGGGCGGCGTCGGCGGACCCGTCAGCCAGGGCGCCGTAGTGCAGGACGTTCGCACGGACGGGGTGGCGGGGGAAGTGCCGCTCCCCGCCGCGGAATCCGGCGCGGCCGACGTAGGGGATCTGCGGATGGGCGTACGGGTTGGCGGTGAACTCCGCCCACAGTCCGGCGGGTCGGCCCTGCGCGCCCGTGCCCGCGTCGGATCCGGGGCCGGTGTCCGCCGCCGCGGCGCCCGTCACGCCCAGTGCGGTGGCGGCTGCCGCCGCCGAGGTGACCTGGACGCTCGCCGCCAGCAGCTTCCTACGGCTCATCGCCATGTTCCCGCCTTTCACGTATCTGAACCACATTCAGATGTGCGACGGGGATGAGGGTGTCACGGACCACGGAATCATGGGAAGGGGTCGTGCGCCCACGGCAGGAATCCGCTAGGACGCGTCCTAGGACCCTTCGCCGGTCAGATGTGTGAACGCCTCAAGGTTCCTGGTGGATTCGCCGCGGGACACCCGCCAGGCGTACTCCTTGCGGATCGAGGAGGCGAAGCCCAGTTCCAGGAGGGTGTTGAAGGAGCCGTCGGCGTTCTCCAGGACGGCGCCGAGCAGCCGGTCGACCTCCGGCGGGGTGACGGACGCCAGCGGCAGGCGGCCCGTGAGATAGACGTCGCCGAGCCGGTCGATGCCGTAACTGACCCCGTACAGCCGGAGGTTGCGCTCCAGCAGCCAGCGGTAGAACGCCTCGTGGTTCTCGTCGGGCCGCCGCACCACGAAGGCGTTGACGGACAGGGTGTGGCGGCCGACCAGGAACGAGCAGGTGGTGGAGAGCTTGCGGGTGCCGGGGAGGGTGGTGACGTAGGTGCCGGGGCGCGGCGACTCCCAGGCCAGGTCCGCTTCGCGGAGTGCCTGTTCGAGGGCGTGCGCGGCCTGGTTCCTGAGGGTGTCGTCAGCCATGGGCCGATCGTAGGTGACGGCGGTGCTCGAACTGCGCTGCCGCGTAGACCTCGGCGGTGTCCGCGGCGGCGGCGCCCCAGCCGAAGGCCCGCGCGTGGCGGGCGGCCGCCGCGCCCAGTGTCTCGCCGAGCGCCGGGTGGTCGACGAAGCGGCGCAGCACCCGGGCGTAGTCGTGCGGGTCGTGCCCGGGCACGAGGAAGCCGGTGCGGTCGTCGCTGACCGCGACGGGCAGGCCGCCGACGGCCGCCGCGATCACGGGGGTGCCGCACGCCTGGGCCTCTATGGCGACCAGGCCGAAGGACTCGCTGTACGAGGGCATGACCAGGACGGTCGCGGCCCGGTACCAGTCCGCGAGCCGCTCCTGGTCGACCGGCGGCTGGAACCGTACGACATCGGACACGCCGAGCCGGGCGGCGAGCTTGTGCAGCGCCTCCGGCTTGGCCAGGCCGCTGCCGCTGGGGCCGCCGACGATCGGGACGACCAGGCGGTCGCGCAGTGCCGGGTCCTCGTCGAGGAGTACGGCGACGGCGCGGATCAGCACGTCGGGGGCCTTCAGGGGCTGTATCCGGCCCGCGAAGAGCGGGATCACGGCGTCCTGCGGCAGGCCCAGGCGGGCACGGGCGGCGGCGCGGCCGGGCGCGGGGCGGAAGCGGTCGAGGTTGACGCCGGGGTGTACGACGGCGACCTTCGCGGGGGCCGCGTCGTAGTGGCGGACCAGCTCGTCCGCCTCCTCGTTGGTGTTGGCGATCAGCCGGTCGGCGGCGGAGACGACCTGGGTCTCGCCGATGACCCGGGCCGACGGCTCGGGGCAGTCGCCGTCGGCGAGCGCGGCGTTCTTCACCTTGGCCATGGTGTGCATGGCGTGCACCAGCGGCACGCCCCAGCGCTGGGCGGCGAGCCAGCCGACGTGGCCGGAGAGCCAGTAGTGGGAGTGGACGAGGTCGTAGTGGCCGGGGCGGTGGCCCGCCCACGCCTGCATGACCCCGTGTGTGAAGGCGCAGAGCTGCGCGGGCAGCTCCTCCTTGGCGAGGCCCTCGTAGGGGCCGGCGTCCACATGGCGTACGAGCACCCCGGGGGCCAGCTCCACCGCCGGCGGCAGGGCGCCGGTCGTGGACCGCGTGAAGATCTCGACCTCCACGTTCAGCTCCGCGAGGCGCTTGGCCAGCTCGACGATGTACACGTTCATACCGCCGGCGTCGCCCGTGCCTGGCTGGTGCAGCGGCGAGGTGTGCACGCTGAGCATCGCGACCCGCCGCACCCGCCGCCCGCCACCCCACCGCCCCCGCGCGGCCGACACGTGCTTGTGCCCGCGCAGGGCAGCAAGCCGGGACGTGTACTGGGTCACCATGTGATCCTTCCGGCAGCCGTACCCCCGCGTTCAACCATGGGGAACACCGGAACGGCGTCTTCCATTTCCACTCCGGGGAACTTTCCTGCGCGGAACACGTGTGGCGGCCGGCTGGTGAGGGCGGGGTTAGGGTCGAGGTATGGGTGGGCGTGTGGTCGGGGTGGTGACGCGGGGGACCACGCATCCGAATCGGTTGCGGCGGATGGATCGGTGGATCGCGGCCGCGCTGGGGCCCGGGCTGCGGCGGGCGGCGGATCCGGTGGCGGTGGACCTGGGGTACGGGGCCGCGCCGTGGACGGCGGTGGAGCTGCTGGGGCGGCTGCGGGAGGTACGGGGTGACGCCGAGGTCGTGGGGGTGGAGATCGAGCCCGCGCGGGTCGCGGCGGCGAAACCGTACGAGCGGGACGGGCTGACCTTCGTACGGGGCGGCTTCGAGGTGCCGCTGCCGGACGGGCGGCGCCCGGTGCTGATCCGGGCGGCGAACGTCCTGCGGCAGTACGACGAGCCCGAGGTCGCCGCCGTGTGGGCCCGGCTGTGCGCTCGCCTCGCCCCCGGCGGACTCCTCGTCGAGGGCACCTGCGACGAGATCGGGCGGCGCCACGTCTGGGTGGCGCTCGGCCCGGAGGGCCCCCGTACCGTCACCTTCGCGACCCGCCTCGGCTCCCTCGACCGCCCCTCCGACCTGGCCGAACGCCTCCCCAAGGCCCTCATCCACCGCAATGTCCCGGGTGAACCCGTGCACGCCTTCCTGACCGCCTTCGACCGCGCCTGGGCCAGCGCCGCCCCCCTCTCCTCCCTCGGCGCCCGCCAGCGCTGGATCCGCGCGGTCCGCGACCTCCGCGACGACGGCTGGCCCCTCACCGACGGCCCCACCCGCTGGCGCCAGGGCGAGGTCACGGTGGCCTGGCAGGCCCTGGCCCCCCGCGGCTGACGGCCGCGCCGGTACCTCCTCCCCCGCGGAGCGGGCTTCGCTCTGTTGAATTGCGCCTCACCGTGGCACCATCCACCCCTATGTGACGGACCGTCAGATCGAGGTGGGTCGGATGCGGGTTGCGGGGAAGGCCGCGCGGGTGCGGCGGGTCACTGCCTGCGTCTGTGTGACGGCGCTGTGCACGGGTGTGGGGATGGCGGCGCCCGCCGCCGCGGGGGCGGCAGGGACGGAGACGTTGGCGCAGGTGCAGGCGCGGGTGGGGGCGTTGTACCGGGAGGCGGAGGGGGCGACGGAGGCGTACGACGCGGCGAACGAGCGGGTGGGTGAGCAGCAGCGGGCACTGGTGTCGCTCGCGATCACGATCGACCGTACGCAGACGCGGCTGCGCGGCCTCACCGATGAGGCGGGGGCGTTGGCGCGGGCGCAGTACCGGGACGGCGGCGTGTCCGACACCCTGCGGCTCGCCCTGTCCGCCGACCCGGACACCTTCCTGGCCGACGCCACGCTCGCGGCGCGCGGCGAGCGGGCCGCGAACAGCACGATCGCCGCACTGACGGCCACCCGCACCGCACTGCAGGGTTACGCGCACGCCGCGACCGAACGGTGGCGGCAACTCGTCGACGACCAGGCCGCCGCGGCGTCGGCCAGATCCCGCATCCAGGCGCGGCTCGCCTCGGCGAACGCCCTGCTGGCCACGCTCAAGGCACGTGAACGCGCGCGGCTGGCACGGCTGGAGGACGAGGCGGCATACCGGGCGCAGAGCAACTGGCTTACCACAAAGCAGGCGAAAAGCCTGGTATCGGGCGCGACGACCGCATCTCCCGCCGGGCGCAGGGCGATCGCGTTCGCCACCCGGCAGATCGGACGGCCGTATGTATGGGGTGCGACGGGCCCGGCGGCGTACGACTGCTCGGGGTTGACCTCGCAGGCGTGGGCGGCGGCGGGGGTGACCATCCCCCGTACGTCGCAGGAGCAGTGGGCGCGGCTGCCGCACGTACCGGTGGACCGGATGCGCCCCGGCGACCTCGTCATCTACTTCTCCGACGCCAGCCATGTGGCGATGTACGTGGGCGACGGCGCGATCGTGCACGCGCCGCGGCCGGGGCGGACGGTGACGCTCGCCGGGGCCGGGTCGATGCCCATCCTGGGGGTCGTCCGGCCGGGTTGAGCCGCCCCGGGAGGGCCCCGAGAGGGCCCTGGGAGCGGTCCCGAGAGCGTTACGGGCATCCGCCGACCCGCGAAAGGGCCGATTCGGGGGCATGGTTGCAGTGACAATGCGTGATCTACGTCATGTGCGCATCCACACATCGGCGGCGAAATCCCCTTCTGACCGCCGCATATGACGCTGACCCTTCACTTTCGCCCCTCCCGTGCTCCCGTCCTGAGCCACTAGGGTCTGCGGAGGCCATTCGGTCCTCGGGGGAGAGACGGAGTCCGCTTGATGTCCGCTGCCCAGCGGGACACCGAACGGCCCTCAGCCACCGGCGCGAACGGGGCCGGGGGCCTCGTCGCCGTACCCGTGCCCGTATCGACGCCCGCCGCGGTGCCCATGCCGGTGGTGGCCCCCGTGCCGGGGAACCGCCCCGAGAACCAGCCCGGGCAGCCGCCCGCGTCCGACACGCCGCCCCCGGGGGGCGTCTCGGTGCCGCGCCAGCGGCAGGACTCGGCGGGCGGCGCCGCCACCTTCACGCTGCTGGTGGTCGGCGACGACCCGACGGACGCCTTCACCGCGCCCTGGTTCCAAGACGGCACCGGCCCGCGGATCCGCATCCTGCGGGCCCGCAACCTGACCGCCGCCTCCCGGCTGCTCACCGACGACGTGCACTGCATCCTGCTCGACCTGCCGGACGTGCTGGACAGCCTTCCGCGGCTGCTGCGGATCGCGCCCGGCACGGCGGTACTCGTCCTCACCGACGGCCCGGACGACGGGCGCGCCGCCGAGGCCGTACGGATCGGCGCGCAGGACCACCTCTCGCGGCACGAGATCGACGCGGCGGGCATCACCCGGGCCGTGCGCTACGCCGTCGAGCGCAAGCGCGCCGACCTCGCGCAGCGCCAGCTCACCGAGACCCGGCTGCTGGCGCAGGAGAACCGGCGGCTGGAGCGCGGTCTGCTGCCGACCCCGCTGCTGGAGGGCGCGAGCCTGCGCTTCGCCGCCCGCTACCGCCCGGGACGCAGCCGCGCGCTGCTCGGCGGCGACTTCTACGACACGGTCAGGACGCCCGACGGCACGGTGCACGCCATGATCGGCGACGTCTGCGGCCACGGCCCCGACGCGGCCGCGCTCGGCGTGGAACTGCGGATCGCCTGGCGGGCGTTGACCTTCGCCGGGCTCCGCGGCAACACCCTGCTGCGCACTCTCCAGCAGGTGCTGGAGCACGAGCGTGCCGACGACGAGATCTTCGCGACAATGTGCACCCTCGACATCGCGCCGGACGCGCGCTCCGCCGACCTGCACCTCGCCGGTCATCCGGCGCCGCTGCTCGCCGCACCCGGCCGGGTCCCGGACCTGCTGCCGTACGGCGAGGGCGGTCCCGCGCTCGGTCTGCTGGACGACGCGCAGTGGCAGCGCATCCCGGTGCCGCTCGACGGCGACTGGAGTCTGATGCTCTACACCGACGGCCTGATCGAGGGCCGGATCGGCGAGGGCACCGCGCGACTCGGCCAGGACGGGATGGTACGGATGACCGCCCGGCTGCTGGCCGCGGGCCTGCGCGGCGAGGAACTGCTCGACGCCGCCGTCACCGAGGCGCGCGAGCTGAACGGCGGCGAGCTGACGGACGACGTGGCCGTCGTCCTGCTGGAGCGCCCGCCGCGGCACTGAGCCGCGGCCGGGCCGCCCGGCCTGCGGGGCGCGTCAGCCGTTGTACGGGCCGTACGGGCCGTCGCTGCTGCTGCCACCGCCGCGCCCACCACGCCGCCGCGGACCGCCGCGGCCGCTGACCTGGCGCACCGCGGGCCGTACGTCGACCATGTAGACGATCACCGCGACCAGCCCGATGACCGGCAGGAACGAGAAGACCGAGAACAGCTTCATCACCACGGCCGCGATGCCGAGGATGATCAGCCAGAACGGCTTGGTGTTCTTGTCCGCGGCCCGGTACGCGTCCTCGCGATGGATCGCCGCGTCCACGAACGCGAAGAGGGCGAAGAGGAAGAGCGCCCATGAGACCAGGGCGATCACCCCGAAGAAGCCCGTGATCAGCACGCCGTCCACCACCTTGTCGCTGTCATCCGCTGTCGCCCGCCACCGTACCGGTACCGCAGGGACAACGGGCCGGGCGCGCGATGCGTGCCCGGCCCTGTCGTCGTTGTCGTGCTCACCGCGCCCGGTCGGTCCGCGTCACTGCGCGGACTTGTCGCCCGCCTTCTTGGCGGCGGGCTTGCGCGGCGTGGTCTTCTTCGCCGCCGGCTTCGCGGCGGGCTTGTCCGTGGCGGCGCCCGCGGCCTTGTCCTGCTTCGGCTCCACGACCGCCGCGATCTCGACGACCTCGTCGGCCGCCTCGCCGCGCCAGGTGGCGACGGCGCCCTTGCCGCGCTCGGCCAGCTCGTCGTAGGTCTCGCGCGCCTTGACCGCGTACTCGGCGGCCCGGCCGACGCCCTGGACGGCCAGGTCCTGCACGGACTCGCCGAGCTTCCTCAGGTCCAGGTCGAAGTTGTTCAGCGTCTCGTTGAACCTGGTCTGCGCCTTGGACTGGGCGTCCTTCGCCTGCGCGGCGACCCGCTCCTGCACGGCCTTGGGGTCGGTCCCGCGGATCTTCTCGAAGCGCTCGGGCGCCTGCTCACGGAGCCGCTCCAGCAGCGCGGGCACCTCCCGCAGCTTCTCCGCGGCCAGGTCGGCCGTGCCGGCGACCGCGTAGAGCGGCGTCGGGTCGCGGAACGTCTTCACGATGTCGTCGGTGATGGTCATTTCCCGGATTCCTCCCGTACCAGCGTCGGAGACGAACCCGCCTCCACGTCCACTGCTTCTGCTTCTTCTTCGGCTTCTTCCGCGCCGTCCGTTCCGACCGGCGCGGCGGCGTTCTCCTTCCGGAAGGACTCGTAGATCTGTATGAGCACCTGCTTCTGCCGCTCATTGATCGACGGATCCGTCAGGATCGCCGCCGGTACCTCCAGGCCGTCCCGCTCCCGCTCGTCGAGGATCCCGGCCTGCACGTACAGCGTCTCCGCCGAGATCCGCAGCGCCTTCGCCAGTTGCTGCAGGATCTCCGCACTAGGTTTCCGCAGCCCGCGCTCGATCTGGCTGAGATACGGGTTCGACACACCGGCCGCGTCCGCGAGCTGGCGCAGGCTGAGCTGCGCGCTCCGGCGCTGCTCGCGCAGGTACTCGCCGAGGTTGCCGACGTTCAGTGAGGCCATGGCTTCGAGCGTGCCGCACTTTGCTAACTATTGCAAGCACACTGCTTGCAACGTCTCGCACGTCACAAAAACCGCTTGCCCGCCACGCGCCGGCCGTGGAAAAGTGCCGCGTGCTCCGCGGGCCGGACCCGCGGACGGACTCACGGTGAGGAACGAAGGCCATGGTTTCGGCGTCCCCCAGCGGCCGCCGTCGGCGCTGAGCGTCCCGCTCCCCAGCGGGAGGCGGCTCAGCCTGCCACGTCCGTCACGGACGGCGGCCCCACGAAGCGGTGCCCCGCGCACCGCCATGTTTCCGTGCCCGGGCGCGACTGAGGGCGCGCCGGGCTCACCCTGAGACTTCGTGAGGTCACACCCACCATGGACATGAAGGTCCAGAGTTTTGCCGTAGCCAGCCTCCGCCGCCGTCCCGAGTTCGTGGAGACCGCCGGATTCGTCGTGGGCTTCTACCCCGGCACCGACAGCCCGTACCTCAACTTCGCGACCCCGCTGCCCGGCGCCGAGCCGACCGCGCGGGACGTGGCGGCCCTGATCGGGGTCTTCCGGGAGCGCGGTCTGCTGCCGCGGCTGGAGTTCGCGCCGGAGGCGGCGCCCGGCGTGGAGCCCGCGCTGCGGGCGGCGGGCTTCGGCACCGAGGCCGTACACGAGTACCTCGTCTGCACCCCGGCCACGCTGTCGGTCCCGCTTCCCGTCGAGGGCCGGCCGGTGGAGACCCCGGCCACCGACGAGGAGTACGCGGCACTCGACGCCGCGCTCTCCGAGGCGTTCGGCGGCGCCTTCGCCGCCTCGGCGGAGGGCGCCGCCCGGCTGCGGCGCCTCCAGGAGACGGGCGGGGCGGTGCGCCTCGTCCGCGCTCCGGAGGGCGGCTGCGCCGGCGGGGCGTCCTGCTCCCCGCCGGCCGAGGACACCGCGGAACTGGCCGGAGTCGGCACCCGCCCCGCCCACCGCGGCCGCGGCATCGCCGCCGCCGTCACCGCCGCGGTGGCCGAGGCGGTGTTCGCCCGGGGCGCCGGGTCGGTGTGGCTGGAGTTCTCGGGCGACGGCTCCCGGCGCGTCTACGAGCGGATCGGCTTCCGGCCGACGGGCACGCGGCTGTATCTGTCGCTGCCCTCCGCGGAGTAGCCGTCCGGCGGCGGCCGCCCCGATTGGCCGCCGCCGGATGGCCGGGCGCGGGCGGTCCCGGCAGGCTCGGGGTGATCGCGGCGAGCAGGACCCGGCACCGAGGGGCCGTATGAGGGCGACGGGACATCAGGCGTACGAAGCGGCGGGCGGCGGGTCGCCGCCCGCCGCCGCGCTCGCCGCGGGTCCCGTGCGGACGGGCGGGCCGCGGTGAGTGCGCGGCGGCTCCGCGAGCTGGCTCCGGCCCAGCGGCGGCGGGCCGTGGCCGCGACGGTGGTGGGCAGCCTCATCATGGCCGCCGCCCTCATCGGGCTCTACTACGTGCTGCCGCTGACCTCTGGCCGCCCCGACGCGGGGGCGGTGCTCCGGCTCTGCGTCGGCGGCGTGGTGTTCGTGGTCGTGGTGGCGGTGGAGGTACGGCGGATCCTCCGCGCCGACCTGCCGCAACTGCGCGCGGTCGAGGCCGCGATCGTCTCCCTGGCGCTGTTCGTGATCCTTTTCGCGAGCGCGTACGTGTCGCTCGCGCACAGCAACCCCGACAACTTCAGCACGACGCTCAACCGGACCGGCGGCCTGTACTTCGCGATCGTCACCCTGGGCACCGTCGGGTACGGCGACATCGTGCCGACCAGCGACTTCGCCCGCTCCCTGGTGAGCGTGCAGATCCTGGTCGACCTGGTGTTCCTCGCCCTGCTGCTGCGCCTGGTGGTCGGCGCCGCCCGCCTCAGCCTGCACCGCGACGGCGACCCGGGCGGCCCGCCCGCCCCGCCGTTCCCCGTCACGGGGCCCGGGGGTGCGGGTCCGGACGTGGGCCCGGACCTGGGCCCGGACCTGGGGCAGCCGGACGACGGGCCGCCCCGCCCGCTCCCCTGACCCGGCAGGATGCGGGGGCCAGGCCGTTGACCTTGCCCTTGGGGCAGGCCCGAGCATCGGTGCAGCCGGGCGGTCCGCCCGGCGGATGAGGAGGAGCGAGCCATGGGGCTGCTGACCATCGGGGCGTTCGCGAAGGCGTCCCGGCTGTCACCGAAGGCACTGCGGTTGTACGACGACCTCGGACTGCTGACCCCGGCCCGCACCGACCCGGACACCGGCTACCGCTTCTACGCGCCCGCGCAGCTGGAGCAGGCCCGGCTGGTGGCCTGGCTGCGGCGGCTCGGCATGCCGCTGGCCCGGATCCGGGAGGTCTGCGCACTGGACGCGGCGGCGGCAGCGGCCGCGGTCCGCGTGTACTGGGCGCAGGTCGAGGCGGACACCGCCGCCCGGCGTGAGCTGGCCGCCTTCCTCGTCGACCATCTGTCCTGGAAGGAACCCGCCATGACCGACCTCACCACGCCCGCCCTGCCCCTGGGAATCCGCTACGCCGCGCTGTCCGACGCCGGGCTGGTCCGGGAGAGCAACCAGGACACGGCCTACGCCGGGTCCCGGCTGCTCGCCGTCGCCGACGGCTTCGGCCCGACCGGGGCGCCCGCGAGCGCGGCCGCCGTCGATGTGCTCAGGCGGCTGGAGACCGACCAGGTCCCGGCCGGGAACCTGCTCAACGTCCTGGAGGACGCCATCGAGCGGGCCGGTCACGCCGTGCACGGCGTGACCGCCGCACCGCCGGGAACCGGCTCCAGGTCCGGGTCCGAGAGCGCGCCTCTGGAGGCCGGGACCACGCTCACCGCGATGCTCTTCACCGGCTCGCAGCTCGCCCTGGTCCACATCGGCGACTCTCGCGCCTACCTGCTGCGCGACGGCGAGCTGTTCCAGATCACCCATGACCACACCCTGGTGCAGCAGATGGTCGACGAGGGCCGGCTCAGCGCGGCCGAGGCCGCCTCCCACCCGCAGCGCGCACTGCTCCTGCGGGCCCTTGCGGGCGGCGTCGGCGGCGCCCCCGAACTACGGCTCCGCGACGCCCGTGCGGGCGACCGCTATCTCCTCTGCTCCGACGGCCTGTCGGCCGTGGTCCCGGTCGGCGACATCACCCGGGTCCTCGTCGGCTTCGCCGAGCCCGAACAGGCGGTACGCGATCTCGTGGCCCTCGCCAACGCCTGCGGCGGGCCGGACAACGTCAGCTGCGTCGTCGCCGAAGTTCACGCTGCCGCGTAGGAGAACGCCGGTGCCCTCGCGGAGGGCCTCGCCCCGATAGGGGCGCGGGGACGCGCGCTGCGCTTGCGGAAGAGGTCGAGCCCCGAAGGGGCGCGGGGAACTGCGCGACCAGCCGTCGCGCTCCCGCAGGTCACCACCGGCCCCAATGGGGCAGACGCGTTGTTTCCCGACCACCGGCCCGGTGGGGGCTGAGCGCGCAGTTCCCCGCGCCCCTGACGGGGCACGTCCTCCGCGCGAGCAGCGCGGGGCACCGACCTACGTGAGGAGGTTGACGTTTGGGAGGGCGCGGTGGCGGTGGTGGGCGGCGGAGAGGGACGCGAGGGCCGGACGGCCGAGGGCGGGGTAGGCGAGGGAGAGGAGCGCGGCGGAGTGGGCCTCGCGGGCGGGGTCGCCGTGGGAGGCCCAGTGGAGGTCCCGGCCGAGGAGGAGGGCCTCCGTGGGGTCACCGGCGGCGCACCACCGTTCGGCCTGGGCGACGCACTCGCCCAGGGCGTCGGCGTCGTCGAAGAGCTCGTACATGTAGGCGGCGAACTTCGCCTCGTCGGCGCCGTTGTGCGGGGGCCGGTCCAGCGCGGTGCGCCCCGCGGCGAGGGCGCCGGCGCCGTCGAGGGTGGTGATCCGGCCGGGGACGACCGGCGAGTGGACGTAGTCGTGGGTGTGGGCGCGCAGGTAGGCCAGGCCGGTCTCGGGGCGGTCCGCGGTCTCGAACCCGGTCAGCACCTCGCGCAGCCGGGCGCACCCCGCGCGCAGCGCGTCGCCGTAGCCGTCCGGGTCCGCCTCCTGGTCGCGCCAGGAGCGCTCCAGCACGGTGCGGACGGCCTCCAGCGGAGTCCCGTCGCTGAGGTCGATGCCGCCGCCGTCGTTGTTGTAGTACGAGGCCACGCCGGAGCAGGTACGGCCGTCGTCGAACCACAGGCCGTAGTGCAGTCCGTCGGTGCCGCCGTGCAGGAAGCTCAGGAACTCCGGCGGGTCGCGGTAGTAGCGGCCGTGCACGCGGATGTCGACGCCGTCCCTGGCCCGCGCGTCGGGGGCGGCGTGGAGTCCGCTGATCCCGAGGGGCGACAGGTCCAGGTCGCGCAGCGCCGCCCGTTCCGACGGGTCCAGCACGTCGAGGAACGCCCAGAACCGCCATATGCCGTCGGGGAGTTCGAAGCCCCACTCCCGGCGCACCCGCTCACCGACCGCGGTCTTCCGCTCCGCATCCATCCGCCCGCCCCCCGAGTGACGACTCCGCTGTGTGCGGAGGCTATCGGACCCCTCGGCGGCGGTGTGCGGGAGGCGCGGACGCCACGTCCGATACCCGCCAGCCACCGGCCCGGGCGGACACAACACTGGGCGTATGAGCACTGATGAGCGCGTTGAAGAGCAGATCCACTCCCCCGCCGACACCCACTCCCGGATCGAGCCGGGGATCCTCTACTTCGGGACCCCCGTCGTCCTGCTGTCCACGCTGAACGAGGACGGGAGCGCGAACCTGGCACCGATGTCGTCGGTGTTCTGGCTGGGCTGGCGGGCGATGCTGGGGCTGGGGGCCCGGTCCCAGACGGCGCGGAACCTGCTGCGCGACGGCGGCTGCGTACTCAACCTGCCGGAGGACGGCATGGCCGCGGCGGTCGACCGGCTGGCGCTGACCACCGGGCGCGACCCGGTGCCGGAGGGCAAGGCGCGGCGCGGCTACCGCTACGAGGGCGACAAGTTCGGGCGGGCGGGGCTGACGCCCGTGGCGTCGGAGACCGTGGGCGCGCCGCGGGTGGCGCAGTGCCCGGTGGCGATGGAGGCGGTCGTCGAGGCGACACATCCGCTGGCCGACGACGACGAGCAGCAGCGCGGCGGGATCATCGTGTTCGAGGTGCGGGTCCAGCGGGTGCTGGTGCACGACCGGATCCGGGCGGCGGGCACCAGCGACCGTATCGATCCGGACAGGTGGCGGCCGCTGATCATGAGCTTCCAGCACTTCTACGGGCTGGGCTCCCGCCTGCACAGTTCCGCGCTGGCGACCATCCCGGAACGCCTCTACCGGGGCCCTGACATCGAGCGCTCACGTGCCGCGGGGGTGGCCGCAGGGCGCCCTTGACACCCGGGGGCCACCCGCAGAGCCTTGGGTGGCGCGCCCTCGGCATCCGTTCAGCGCCTGCAATTCCCTTGCGCGACAGCACGGTTGAGTTGGCACGGCAAGCACTGGACGAGTGGACAGGGAGGAGCCGTCATGCGCGGGCCAGACGCGTACCCGACCGTGTCAGGTGTCGCGGCGGCAGCCCGGGTCCTCACCCAGCGGCACCCGGACCTGTGCCGGATGCGGCTGGCCGGGGAGTCGCGGGCGGGACGGCCGCTGTGGCTGCTGTCGGTGGGGCACGGCAGCCGCCATGTGCTGGTGGTGGCGGGCCCGCACCCGGACGAGCAGGCGGGCGGCGCCACCGCGCTGTGGCTGGCAGAGCACGCCGTCTGGGACCGGCACCGCCAGGCGGAGGCCGATGTGACCTGGGACTTCCTGCTCTGCCTCGACCCCGACGGCACGGTGCTCAACGAGACGGGCCCGGCCGGTCCGCGGCCGCCCGCGGTGCACTACCGGCACACCTACCGCCCGGCGGCGGCCGAACAGCCCGAGTGGGCGGGCTCCTTCCGTGTCCCGGGCGACGAACTCCCCGAGACGCACGCGCTGCTGGCGGTGATCGACGACCTGCGGCCGTTCCTGCAGTGCTCGCTGCACGGCACGGACGTCGGCGGCAGTTGGGTGCAGCTCACCGCCGATGTGCCGGGCCTGGCCGAGCCGTTCGGGAAGTACGCCGCCGAACTCGACATCCCCGTGCAGACCGGCACCTACGACGCCCTGTACTGGAACGGCTCGGGGCCCGGTGTCTACGTGCTGCCGCCACCCGGCACCCGCGAGCGGTTCCCCAGCGAGCCGGAGAACGCGGCCGGCTCCACCTGGGGCCGGCCGCACCGGCACGGCGGGCTGACCGCGCTCGTCGAGGTGCCGATGTGGGCGACCCGCCGGGTCGCCGATCCGAGCCCGCACCCCGACCCGGCGCACGCCGTCGCCGTGCTCGCCACCCGGCTGCGCAAGGACGGCGCCACCACCTCGGCGGCGCTGGACCGGGCACGGCCGCTGCTGTCGGAGCGGGCCGCGAACAGCCCGCTGCTGCGCGGAGTCGAGCAGGCCGTCGGCGCCTTCCAGGGGCTCGCCGACGACTTCGACGCCCTCGCCGTCGACTCCCCCGTACCGCTGACCATGGCCCATGTCGCCGCACTGGACATCGCCTCGCGCCGCATCCCGCTGCGCGCCTCCGGCATGCTGCTGCGGCTCCTGGACGAGGACGGCCACGGCGTCGGCGACCCCGCGGGCGACCCCGGCCGGCTCCGCTCCCGCCTGGAACGCCGCCTCGACGCGGGCGCCCGCGACCTGGTGACCGCGCTGGACGCCCGCTGGGTGCCGGTCGGCGACCAGGTGGAGCTCCAGGCCAGGACGGTCCTGGCGGCGGCGGGCCTGCTCAAGTAGCGCTGTGCGCCTTCCCCCCGCGGCGGCTCAGGGAGGGCGGGCCGCGCGGCCGCCGTCGGGCCCGCTCCCATCGGACCCGCTCACGTGGGACGGATCGCGCCCGCGCCGCAGGCCGGGCAGTCCGGGCGGCGGGGGTGGCGCTGGAGGACCGGTTCGCCCAGGGCCATCAGGTTGATGCCGTAGCGGAAGCCGGGGGTCATCGGCGGGACTCCGGTGAGCAGGGCCATCGCCGCGTGGGCGACCAGGGTGCCGGACAGGCCCGCGGTGACGGCGCTCGCCGGGTTCCACGGCATCCGCGGGGAGGCCGCGTCCTCGCTCTGGCCCGGCCGTAATCGCAGGTCGCGGCGGGCGTCCTCGCCCGCGCGCTGGCACTCCCAGCACGGCCCCTCGCCGGGGCGGTGCACCCCGGCGGTGACCAGCGGGCCGCGGTAGCCGCCCTCCACCCAGGGCACGCCGAACGCCAGGCAGACCCGGTTGGCCCAGCGCCTGATCTCCGGCGGCCGGTCGGCGCCGAGCACCAGCAGGTCGTACCGGGACCGCCCCTCCCCCGGGGCGAGCAGCGCGACCAGGTCGTCCGGGCCGCCGACCTCGCGGCGCTCGCCCGTCACCGTCACATCGGAGTTCAGCCCGCGCAGCGCGGCGAGCGCCGCGTCCACCTTGGGGCGCCCGATGTCGGCCTCGCGATAGAGCAACTGCCGGTTGAGGTTGGACAGTTCGACCACGTCCGGGTCGACCAGATGTACCTGCCCCACCCCGGCGGCGACCAGCATCTGCGCCGCCACACCCCCCGTACCGCCGACGCCCAGCACCAGCACCCGGGCCCGGCGCAGCCGCAGTTGGGCGTTCCACGGGCTGGCCCGCGAGCTGAGGTCCATCCAGCGCAGCAGCGCGACACCGCGGGCGTGCCGTACCCGGTCGCGGTCGCCGAGTCCCTCGGGCAGCGGCGCCGCGGCGTCGTCGACGAAGCCCGCGTCCCGCAGGTCGGCGATAGCGGCGCTGACCGTGTCCAGCGGGACGGCCGGGTGCGCGGCGGTCATCTCGGCGGCGATGCCGTCCGCCGTACGGGTGCCGTCCATCACCTCGGTGAGTGTCCAGATCCAGCCGTCGGGATCCTCTATCTCGGCGCCGATCCCGTAGATCACGCTGCCGATCCTGACGTTGCCGTCGACGGTCCGGTACGCGCGGTGCTCCGGCTTGATCCTCGGCCGCAGCAGTCCGGCGGTGGCCGCTCCGGCTAAGTGACCGGGGCCGGCCGAACCGTCCGGCTCACCTGCCCCGGCAGACCCGCCCGAACCCCCTGATTGTGGCGGTGCCGACACCTGACTCCCCCTCGTTGCATGGAGCACGTTCATGCTCTTGACACTCTCGCCGGGCGGCCGGAGCCTTGGCAAGGTGGCCGGGAATCGGCGCTTTGGCGTCATATCCCCCCTACCACAACCGACTTGGACAGAGAGGAGTCACCGTGGCGACCACTATCGTCATCCGCCCACTGGACAAGAAGGAGACCACCGGCGACAGCAACTCCAACGGCACGTGACGTCAGGGCATACGGACGCGTATCCGACGGTCGCGGGGGTCGCTGCGGCGGCCTCCGCGTTCGCGCGATCGCGGCCGGGGCTGTGCGGGCTACGGGAGATCGGTCGGTCCCGGGAGGACCGGCCGTTGCAGTTGCTGACGGTGGGGCGCGGCCGTCGGCAGGTGCTGGTGGTCGCCGGGCCGCACTCGGACGAGCGGGTCGGCTCCGCGACCGCGCTGCGGCTGGCCGCGCGCGTGGCGGCCGACGCCGCGCTGCACTCCCGCGCGGACGCCGCCTGGCACTTCCTGCTCTGCCTCGACCCCGACGGCACGGTACGCAGTGAGGCCGGTCCGGCGGTGCGGCGTACGCCCGCCGAGCACTTCCGGCACGCCTACCGGCCGCCCGCCGACGAGCAGCCGGAGTGGGCGCCGTCGATCCGGCCGCCGGGCGACCAGCTCCCCGAGTCGCGGGCGCTGGTCGGCCTGATCGACGAGCTGCGCCCCGAGCTGCAGTGCTCGCTGCACGGCAACGACCTCGGGGGCAGCTGGATCCAGCTCACCCGGGACCTGCCCGGACTGGCGGAGCCGCTGGGCAAGCTGTCCGCCGAGCGTGACGTGCCCGTGCAGACCGGCACGTACGACGCCATGTACTGGAAGGTGTCGGGCCCCGGCGTCTATGTGATGCCGGAGCCGGGCGAGCGGGCGCAGTTCGCCAGCCTGCCGGAGGACGTCAACCGCTCCACCTGGATCCGGCCGCACCGCTACGGCGGGATGACGGCGCTGTTCGAGGTCCCGATGTGGGCCAGCCGCCATGTGGCGGACAGCAGCCCGCACCCGGACCCGGCCCGGGCGCTCGGGGAGCTGGCCGCGCTGCTGCGCTACCAGGCGGGCCGCACCCGCGCGCTGCTGGACGAGGTGCGCCCGCTGGTCCCCGACCCGGACTCGGGCCTGCGCCGTACGCTGCTGCGGCTGGCGGGCGAGCTGGCCGCGATCTGCCTGGACGTGGCCGACGACTGGGCCGCGATGCACCCCTCGCCGGTGCCGCTCACCCGGGCGCACCTCACCGCGCTCGACATCGCCGCCCGCCGCATCTCGCTGCGGGCGACGGGCATTCTGCTGCGGTTGCTCGACGGTGTGCCGGGGGCGGCGCAGGCCCGGCTACGTACCTCCTGCGAGCTGCAGCTCACCTTGTGGTCGCGCGCGCTGGAAGCGGGCCACGACCTGGCCTGGGTGCCGGTGGCCGACCAGGTGGAGCTGCAGTCGCAGACCGTGCTGGCCGCCTTCCGTCTGCTGACGGAAGGCTGACCGGCCGCGGGTGCCCGGAGTCAGACGGCGGTGTTCGCCGCCAGCTCGGCGGCGACCAGCTCCGCGATCTGTACGGCGTTGAGCGCGGCGCCCTTGCGCAGGTTGTCGTTGGACAGGAAGAGCGCGAGGCCGTGCTCGACCGTCTCGTCCTTGCGGATCCGGCCCACGTAGGACGGGTCGCGGCCCGCGGCCTGCAGCGGGGTGGGGATCTCGGACAGCTCGACGCCGGGCGCGGCGGCCAGCAGCTCGTACGCCCGCTCCACGCTGATCGGACCGGCGAACCTGGCGTTGATCTGCAGCGAGTGCCCGGAGAAGACCGGGACGCGTACGCAGGTGCCGGAGACCTTGAGCTCGGGGATGTCCAGGATCTTGCGGGTCTCGTTGCGGAGCTTCTGCTCCTCGTCGGTCTCGAAGCTGCCGTCGTCGACGATCTTCCCGGCCAGCGGGACGACGTTGAAGGCGATCGGGCGGGCGTAGACGGCGGGCTCGGGGAAGGTGACGGCCTCGCCGTCGAAGGCGAGCTGGTCGGCCGCCTCGGTGACCTTGCACGCCTGGGCGTGCAACTCGGCGACGCCGGACAGGCCCGATCCGGAGACGGCCTGGTAGGTGGTGGCGACCATGGCGGTCAGCCCGGCCTCGTCGTGCAGCGGGCGCAGCACCGGCATCGCGGCCATGGTGGTGCAGTTCGGGTTGGCGATGATGCCCTTGGGGCGCACGGCGGCGGCCTGCGGGTTGACCTCGGAGACCACCAGCGGCACGTCGGGGTCGCCGCGCCAGGCGGAGGAGTTGTCGATCACGACCGCGCCCTGGGCTGCGACCTTCTCCGCGAGCGCGCGGGAGGTGGCGCCGCCCGCCGAGAACAGCACGATGTCGAGGCCGCTGTAGTCCGCGGTGGCCGCGTCCTCCACGACGACCTGCCCGCCGGGGGCACCGTCCCACGGCAGCGTCCGCCCGGCCGACCGCGCGGACGCGAACAGCCGCAGCTCGCTCACCGGGAACTTCCGCTCCGCGAGCACCTTGCGCATGACTCCGCCGACCTGCCCGGTCGCTCCGACGATTCCGATCCTCATGCGGTCTCTCTCCGATCTGGTCGCGCGGATCTGGTCGCGCGCCTCGCGCTGTGCTGCCCGCCCTGTCCGAGTATCCCCCGGAGCGGGCGAAGGGTGCCGAACGATTTCAGGTGACGAGACGCGGCGGCTGCGCCGCGGCTCGTCCGGGTAGTGCCGGTAGTGCGGCGAAGGCCGTGAGGGCCGCTTCCACCGACTCCGGATGGGCCGGGAGGAGGGGGAGGCGGACGGTGGGGGTGGGGATGCGGGACTGGGCGTGGAGGACGGCCTTGGTCACGACGGGGTTGGGCTCGCGGAAGAGGGCGGCGGCCAGGGAGGCCAGGCGGTGGCCGAGGGCGGGGTCGCCGGTGGCGGCCAGTTCCACCCAGTGGGCGGTGGCCAGGTGGGCGGCGGCGAGGATGCCGCCGGCGGCGCCCAGGGCGAGGAGCGCCGGAGCGAAGAGGTCGTCGCCCGCGAGCACCTCGAAGCCGGGCGGCAGCTCTCCGCCGAGCAGGTCCACGGTGTCCGAGTCGATCCCGCCGACCGCGTACTTGAACCCGGCGACCCCGGGGATCGCCGCCAGCTCGCGCAGCGCCCGCGCGCTCAGCGCCTGCCCGGTGCGGTACGGGATGTGGTAGACGAACAGCGGTACGGGACTGTGCTCGGCGAGCGCCGCGAAGTGCGCCGCCACCCCCGCCTCACCGGGCCGGGTGAAGGACGGCACCGTCACCAGCGCCGCGTCCGGTACCACCGGCAGCGCGGCGAGCGCGGCCAGCTCTGCCGCCGCCCGCCGGGTGTCACCGGCGCCGACCCCGAGGGTGAAGCGCGCCCCGCGCTCCCGGCACACCCGCCCCACCACGGCGCCGACCAGCGCCTTCTCGTCCTCGTCCAGCGCCGCCACCTCGGCGGTCGTGCCGAGCGCGACAAGCCCGGCGGCACCCTCGTCGAGCATCTCGTGCGCGAGCCGTTCCAGCGCGTCCACGGCCACCAGGCCGTCCGTACCGAAAGGCGTGATGAGCGGTACATGGATCATGCCTGCGAGTCTCACCCGGCCGCACAGCGAAGGTCCAGTTAATTGTCCTGCATACAACCCTTAAGCAGCGCTACTCTCCGCGTCATGCGCCTCACGTACGAGATCTCCGCCGACCCGGCCCGCCTCGATGTCCCCCTCGTCCACCACTGGCTCTCCACCGACGCCTACTGGGCGCTCGGCCGCACCCTGGCCAAGCAGGAGGCCGCGATAGCGGGATCGCTCAACTTCGGCGCCTACGACACCGCCGACGGCACCCAGCACGCCTATGCCCGCGTGGTCACCGACCTGGCCACGTTCGGCTGGCTCTGCGACGTCTACGTGGCCCCCGCCGCCCGCGGCCACGGCCTCGGCACCCGCCTCGTCGAAGCCGTCCGCGACCACCTGACCCCGTACGGCCTGCGCCGCATCCTGCTGGCCACGGCCGACGCCCACGGCGTCTACGCCAAGCTCGGCTTCGAGCCGCTCGCCGACCCGCAGAAGTGGATGGCACTGGGCCTGCAGTAGCCCCGGGCCCTCGGTCCCGAGCGCTCAGCCCGCTTCCGCGTCCCGCGCCGTCCGCCGGCGCCGCCAGTTGAGCAGTGCCCGCTCGACCTCGGTACGGGTCGGCACCCGGCCCAGCCGCAGCGGCCCGGCGGCCATGTGCAGCGCGCTGCGCACCCGGCTCACCCCGGCGCCGACCAGCCCGGGGCCCGGCTGCCCCGCCAGTCCCCACGCCACCCGCAGCGTGTCCGCGAACAACGACTGGGCCCGCTCGTACGCCACGTACACCGGCAGGTCCCGGTCGAGGCCCTCGGCCGCCTCCGGCCGCACCCGCGAGACCGCCCTGCGCCACCGCTCGATGGCCTCGGCGCGCTGGTGGGCGGGGTAGCGCATCCGCACCAGGTGGATGGCGAGGTCGTACAACGGGTCGCCCCACATGGCGAGTTCCCAGTCGATGACGGTGAGGTCGCCGTCGTCGCGCACGATCACGTTGTGCCGGTGCAGATCGGCGTGGAGCAGTGCGAACGGCCGTGGCCGCAGCGCCGGGATGCGATCGCGCAGCACCCGCAGCGCGTTCGCCGGGACCTCCAGCGCGGCGAACAGCCCGGCGAACTCGGCCCAGTTGGGGGCGCGGACCGCCCGCTCGGCGAAGGCCGCCCGGTCCCGCAGGAAGCCGCGGGAGTCGCCCGGCTCGGCCCAGCCGCGGGGCATCGGCGGCAGGTCGTCCGCCGACACCTGGGTGAATCCGACGAGTTGGTCGACGAGCGCGTCCAGGTGGTGCGGGTCGAGCGGCTTGCCCGGCGGGCAGATCTCGGACAGCGCCTGGCCGGGGACGTACTCGTGCACGGAGTAGCCGGGCCGCCCGGCGAAGAACTGCGGGGTGTTCTCGATGCCGATCGCCCGGTCGAGCCGGGTGAGGACGTCTCCCTCGTCGGTCCAGACCCGCTCCACCACCTTCATCGCGCCGTCCAGCGGCACCCGCACCTTGACCGGTGTGCCCGGGGCGAGGCCGAGGGTTCCGGCCATGGCGTGGGAGAGCTGGATGACGTAGTTGCGGTTGTGGAAGCCGGACAGGCACTGCCCGAACATCTCGGCGTCGTACCGCAGCACGTCCAGCGCGGCAGCGGGGATCCGCTCCCGAGTGATCGTCAGGACGCCCAAGGCATCGCTCCCACGCGCTCACGTGGCCGATGAGGGGGCCAGCGTTTTGGCTGCGACTTTAGTGGGTAAAGCGTGAAACCGCATCCGCCCGTGGTGAACATCCTGTTACACCGCCCCGCCCGTCACCCGTTCGGTCGATCCAGGTGCTTGGCGGCGTCGACGAGGTCCTCCATGCCGACGACCACCAAGGGCCGGTCGACCTGGCGGCGCAGCCGCTCGGCCTTGTCCTCGCTGGTCGCGAAGCCCAGGAAGCCGATGCCCGCGGCGCGCGCCGCCGCCGCGTCGCGCGGGGAGTCGCCGATCATCAGGCAGTCCTCGCGGGCGACACCGACGGCCGCCACCGCCCGCAGCAGGCAGTCGGGGTGAGGCTTCATCAGGGTGGGGTGCTCGGTGCTGCGGCCGAATATCCACTCCCCGAAGTAGGTGTCGAGCTCATGGGACTTGAGGTAGGTGTCGACGGAGCCGGGCGAGTTGTTGGTGGTGATCGCGAGCAGCCTGCCGCTCTCGGCCACGGCCCTGACGAAGTCGTGGGCACCCGGGGTCGGTGTGGCGGACAGCGCCGCCTGCTCCTCCTCCTTGGCGAGGAACGACTCCATCTCGACGAACCCCTCGTGGGTGCCGAGGGCGCCCAGCAGCCCGTGCGGATCGGTGCTCGGCGCTCCCCCGCCGCCGGCCGCACGCACCCCCTGCTCCGCGAGACGGCGGTGCATACGCTCCGCGATCCCGTCCGCGGGAAGGCCGCCGAAGAGGTCGCAGACGGGGCCGTCGAAGTCCAGCAGCAGGCAGTGGGCGCGGTGGAGCAGGGCGTACAGGCCGTCGTGTCGCTGTCCGTTGTGCAATGGGGTCACTCGAAGAGTGTCAGCGGCTCCGCGATCGTTGACCAGAGCGAGTCGAACCAGCTCTGGGACTCGGTCACGAAGCGGGAGTCGCGGGAGTCGGGCGCCGACGGGTCGCCGCGGAAGGGGAAGAGGACGGCCCCCAGACCCAGCACGTCGTAGATCTCGTCCCGCTCGCCGCTGCCGAACATCACCTCGCGCTCGATCACTTCGTAGTAGCCGGACAGCGCTATGTCCTCGTTGATCAGATAGAGCTTCTGCAGCGGGGTGATCGGCACCGTCCGGAACTCGACGCTGACCGCGATGTCGCTTCTGACCTCGGACAACGCGGTCAGTGAGCTGCGCACCGCGATGGCGTGGCCGCGCACGAGCTGGCGCAGCCGGCGCAGCGGCCGGTCGTCCTCCGGGTCGGCGACGGTCCGCGGGATCGCGAGGTGCGCGTCGGGGCTGGGCAGCATGACCCGTACGGTGATCGACTCGGGGCTCAGCTCACCGCTGCGGATGCGCTGGATCGGCTCGTACAGCGCGGAGTTGAAGGTCTCGGTAGTGAGCGAGAACACATCGATGACGACTCGCGGTGCTTCGAACGCCTCCGCGATGTGGGTGCCGAGGGCGGTGTAGGCGGGTTCCGGCTCGTCGTACTGGGCGCGGGTGGTGCCGGTGCGCTCGCGCCACGGCAGGACCTCGGAGGGGCGGCCGCGCTGGTTGTCGATGTAGCCGCCGCGGCGCAGCTCCTTGAGCGCCCGCTGGATCGTCGGGCGGGAGACGGCGAAACGCTCTTCCAAGTCCGCCTGGGCCGGGATGCGTTGGCCGACGGCGAGGTGGCCGTCGAGGATCTCACCGCGGAGGACGTCAGCGATGTGTCGGTACGGCGGCGTGGAGCCGTTGGGCCCGGTCTCTTCCTCGTGCACAGGAGAAACGCTACAACTTCCGACCTGGCAAAGGTGCTTACCTGACGCAAGTTTATAGATCTCACTCAACTGGAAAACCATGAATGAGGGACCTCATTCAACTCGGGCGCCGCTCACCCGAGTTGAATGAGCCAAGCTTCACCCTCGCCGGGGGTCGCACATCCCGTCCAACGGCGTACGGGACGCATCGCAGCCACCCGCCTTCAGCAACCGCTCAGTGCCACGAAGGAGGGATCTGTCATGCTCACCATCACCTTGTGCACCTATGCCTTCGAGCAGATCGTGCAGTGGCGCTACGGCGCGGCCGGGGTCATCGCCCTCGGTCTCGTCAGCCTCGGCCACAAGGTCCGCAACACGACGTTCACCTGCATCGGACTCGCCGCGCTGGCACTGCTGCTCGCGCAGTGAGTCCGATCCGAGAAGCGCAGATGTCGGTATCAGAAGATGTCCGGGCACCACGGCCGGCGCGAGGTGCGGAACAGGGTGTCGGCGACCCTGGCCGCGCCTTCGTGGTGTTCGATGAGCCGGCCGAGGGCCGCCAGCCGGACCGGGGACTCGTCGCCGAGGTAGAGGCAGGCCAGGTCGGCGACGGAGAGGGAGAGGTCGGCCGGGTGGGTGGTGGGGTGGCAGGTCGCGGCGCCCGTGGCGTCCGTCTCCAGCAGGAAGCGGCCGCCCGCCAGGCCCGCGGGGTCGTCGACGTCGAGGACCAGGGTGGTCGGCCCGCCCGCGTAGGTGCGGGCGGCGAGGGCGGCCGGGGTGTCGAGGAGCCGCAGCCACATGAAGTCGGCGTGGGTCTCGGTCCGCGCGGCGCGCGGGTCGCCCAGCAGCAGCGGGAGGATGTCGTCGGGGGCGCGGTGGCCGGACTTCACCAGCGTCACCCAGTCCAGGGAGAGCAGGAAGCGCCACAGCGCGGTCTCGGCGGCGGGCGTGGCGGCGATCAGCTGCCGGACCGAGGCGTCGACCTTGGGCAGCTTGCCCGGCCAGGGATGGTCGACGGTGTCGTACGCGAGCAGGCCGTCGATCCGGCCGTCGGCGTCGCGGTAGACGGCGAAGAACGGTTCCTTCCACGGCTGGGTGGGAAACGACGTCTCGCCGGTGTGCAACGCCCACCAGTTGGGCTTGCGGTTGATGGCGCCCGGGTTCAGGGCGCGGACGCGGTCGTGCAGCTCGGGTCCGGCCTTCTGGACCTCGGCGATGGTGGCCAGGTCCACCCGGCCGCCGTCGGCCGGGCCCGACCAGCGCGGGTCGACGGCCGCCCGCGGCACGTCGATCTCCCAGTCGGTCACCCAGGTCGCCGGGCCGAAACCGTAGCGGCCGTAGATCGGGTACTCGGCGGCGATCAGGATGGAGACGGCCTCGCCGCGCTCCTTGGCGGCCGCCAGGTCGGCGGCCATCATGCGGCTGGCCAGACCGCGGCGGCGGTGCGTGGCGGTCACCGAGACGTTGGTGATGGCGGAGGCGGCGATCGCGGCCCCGCCGGGCACGGTGAGCTGCCGGGGCATGCTGCGGAAGGTGGCCACACAGCGGCCCTGGTCGAAGGCGCCCTGGGTCCGCGCCAGGTCGTACGCCGTCCTGCGCAGCGCGACCTCCTCGGCGGGCACCGAGGGGGCCATGTGAAAGCCGGTGTGCAACGCGCGCACCCAGTCGGCGACATCGGACTCGTCGAGATGGCGGATCTCAGGGCTGGAGCTCATGGCCGCACGCTACGCAGTACGGCCGCAGAGCCGCATCCGAATAACCGGCTACCGCCGGAAGCCACCCACGACCGCGCCCCCCGCCCCCGGGCCTGACGGCCCGACTCCCGCCGACGAGCGCCGACACCCAGCCGCGTCAGCGGGTCCGCCGCCCACGGCGACACGGGTCTGGGCCGCGCAGCGGCCGGTCGGTCGGTCGGCTCCGGACCCCGGCCCGGCCCGGCCCGGCCCGGCCAGATCGTCGACGGCCACCGACACCCAGCCAGGTCAGCGGGTACGCCGCCCACGGCCACGCGGGTCGCAGCCGGTCGGCTGGGGGTCCGGACCCCGGCCCCAGCGCGATCAAACCGTCGGCGAGCGCCGACACCCAGCCGCGTCAGCGGGTACGCCGCCCACGGCGACGCGAGTCTGGGCCGGTCAGCGGCCGGTCGGTCGGTCGGCTCCACCGCCCACGGCGACGCGGGTCTGGGTCGGTCGGTCGGTCGGCTCCGGACCCCGGCCCGGCCCGGCCCGGTCAGATCGTCGACGGCCACCGACACCCAGCCAGGTCAGCGGGTACGCCGCCCACGGCCACGCGGGTCGCAGCCGGTCGGCTGGGGGTCCGGACCCCGGCCCCAGCGCGATCAAACCGTCGTCGGCCGCCGACACCCAGCCGCGTCAGCGGGTCCGCCGCCCGCGGCGACGCGGGTCTGGGCCGCGCGGCGGCCCGTCGGCTGGGGGTCCGGGCCCCGCCCCCCCGGGTCAGTACGTCGGCGCCCCCGCCGGGAGGCGGGCCTTCAGTTGTCCGTGAGCAGGTCGTCGACGTGGGCCTCGCCCTCGCGGTAGCGGCGGGTGATTTCGGCGTTGCAGCCGTCGACGGTGATCTGGAGGGATTGGCGGCGGCGGGAGACCTGCTGTTCGTTGCGGACCATGCGGCCCATCGCGGCGGCGAGTTCGGGGTCGGTGCGGGCGTCGAGGTCGGACAGCTCCACCTCGGCGAGCATCTCCTCGGCGAGCGCGCGCACCCGCTCGGTCAGCGGGGTGCCGAGGGTGACATGGCGGGCCGAGGTGCGCACCCGTGACGGGTCGTCGGTGAGGATCTCGGAGAGGCGGTCCAGGACCGGCGCGTCCGGCACCGGGGCGTCCGGCGCGCTGCGGCGGCCCAACTCGGCCTGAAGGATGTCGATCCTGCCGTGCAGCATCCGGCGCAGATAGGAGAGGTCGGCCTCCTCCTGCTGGGCGTCCCGGCGCAGGGCGCGCAGCGCGCCGAGGTCGAGCGCGCCCAGATCCGGCGCGGGCGCGTCGGCCAGCGGGCCGCGAGGGGCGGGCGGGCGCAGCGGACCCAGTGCGTCGGCCTTCAGCATGCGGTGCCCCTTCGTGGTGGACGCCGTCGGTACGGCAGTGCCGGAAGTCTCTCCAGCGCCGGGTGTGGTCATGCGTGTGTCCCCTCCGTCGCGGCGCCCGCGTGAGGCGCCTCCGTCACGGCGCCTGCGCCGCTGGGTTCGCCGTCGGATTCGCCGCCAGGCTTCCGATGCTGCCACCTGCCACTCGCACCCCGCAGCGACTCTGCACCCGAACGGCCGTCGCAACTGGTGTGCGAGCCCGCCAACCAGGCGTACGCCCCGATTTCCCCCGGGCTCCCTCACCCGTGGGGGTGGCGCGCCACCCCGCACGCCACAATGAGCCTATGCGAGCGGTGGCCCAGCGGGTGAGCGAAGCGAAGGTCGTGGTGGACGGCGAGACCGTCGGTGCCATCACAGGACCGGGGTTGTGCGTCCTGGTCGGCGTGACCCACGACGACAGCAAGGAGAAGGCCGCCGCGCTGGCCCGCAAGCTGTGGACGCTGCGCATCCTGCCCGACGAGCAGTCCTGTTCGGACGTCAACGGGCCGCTGCTCGTGATCAGCCAGTTCACGCTTTACGGTGACGCCCGGAAGGGTCGCCGCCCCACCTGGAACGCCGCCGCCCCCGGCGACCTCGCCGAACCACTGGTCGACGAGGTCGTGGCACAGCTCAGGGCGCTCGGCGCGACCGTGGAGACGGGCCGCTTCGGCGCGAGCATGAAGGTCTCGCTGACGAACGAGGGCCCGTTCACGGTGGTCATCGACATGTGACCACCCTGCTTACGGGGCGACGACCGTCTCCTGCGAGGCCGCCGTGCTCTCGGCCAGCAGCACCGCGTCCTCCGGGGTGTTCCGCTTCACCAGGGCGAGCGCGATCGGGCCCAGTTCCCAGTGCCGGGCCGAGGACGTCACGAAGCCGACCGCGCGGCCGTCCTCGCCGTCGGCCGCCAGCCGTACCGGGGCGCCGTGCGCGGGCAGCCGTACCTCGCTGCCGTCCAGGTGCAGGAAGACCAGCCGCCGCGGCGGCCGCCCCAGGTTGTGCACCCGGGCCACCGTCTCCTGGCCGCGGTAGCAGCCCTTCTGCAGGTGCACCGCGCTCTCCAGCCAGCCCAGCTCGTGCGGGATCGTCCGGTGGTCGGTCTCCAGGCCGAGCCGCGGCCGGTGCGCCTCGATCCGCAGCGCCTCCAGGGCCAGCGAACCGATCGGCCGTCCGGCCGTCGCCGTCCACGACTCCAGCTCGGCACGGGGCACGAAGACGTCCCGGCCGTAGGGGGTCTCGCGGACCGCCCACCCGGACGGCACCTCGGCGATCGAACCGGCGGGCAGGTACACCACCGCGTACTGCTCGGAGGCGTCCGCGGTCTCCACCTGGTAGAAGAACTTCATGCTCTCCAGGTAGGCCAGCAGCTCGCCCTGGGTGCCGGGCTCGACATGGATCCAGGTCGTGGTGCCGTCGTCCACCAGGTACAGGGCGTGCTCGATGTGGCCGTGCGCGGAGAGGATCAGCGCCTCGGTGGCCTGCTGCGGCGGCAGGTTCTCCACGTGCTGGGTGAGCAGCAGGTGCAGCCACGACAGGCGTTGCGCGCCGGTGACGGTCACCACACCGCGGTGGGACAGGTCCACGAACCCGGTGCCGTCGGCCAGCGCGCGCTGTTCACGGAACAGGTCGCCGTAGTGCGCGGCGACGCCTTCGTCAGGGCCTTCTGCGGGGACAGCGCCGGGCAGCGACAGCAAAGGGCTCTTGGTCATGCCGTCAAGCGTACGACCCGCGGGCCCGGGCGCCATGACCGACCACGACCGACCACGACCGGCTAGGACTGCTCCGGCTGGTCCCGCTGCTCCCGCGCCGCCTTCCGGGCGCAGTCGCTGCAGCGGCCGAAGATCGCGAAGTGCTTCATGTCGGTCTCGAAGCCGAACTCCTCGCGCAACCCGTCCTTCAACGGCGCGGCCAGCTCCACCCGTGCCTCGGTGACCGCGTCGCAGTCCCGGCACACCAGGTGCATGTGGTGGTGCCGCTCGGCGAGGTGGTACGTGGGGGCGCCGTGGCCGAGGTGGGCGTGGCTGACCAGGCCCAGCTCCTCCAGCAGCTCCAGGGTGCGGTAGACGGTGGAGATGTTGACCCCGGAGGCGGTCTTGCGCACCTCGCCCAGGATGTCGTCGGGCGTGGCGTGCTCTAGGACGTCGACGGCCTCCAGGACAAGCTGCCGCTGCGGTGTCAGCCGGTAGCCGCGCTGCCGCAGATCGCTCTTCCAGTCGGTGGTCACCACACGGCCAGTGTATGGGTGCGACCCGAAAGTGGGCCTCCTCGAACAGCGGGCCCGCCCAGGGAGGAGCGGCCTACTTGAAGAAGGCGATGCCGTCGTCCGGCAGGTCCTTGAGGTCGGCGATCCACTCGCGCGGGTCCACGACCTTCTTCAGGTGCGCCGACATGTAGGCGCGCAGCGGCACCGACGGGGTGGCCTTCTCGCCAACCCACATCAGGTCGCTGTTCACATAGCCGTACAGCCGCTTGCCGCCGCTGTAGTCCGGCGCGACGGGCAGCCGGGCGACGGCGTCCGTCACCAGGTCGATCTGCGGCTTGCCGTCGGCCAGCTCGCCGGTCCAGATCTCCACGACACCCTCGTCACGGGTGGTGGTGACGTCGACCTTGCGGTCCTTGTCGATCCGCCAGTAGCCGCTCTCGCTCTCCAGCGGCCTGACCTTCTTGCCCTCGTCGTCCAGCACCCAGGTGTGCGAGGTGTACTCGAGGAACGGCCTGCCGTCGTGCGTGAAGGAGACCGCCTGCCCGAAGTTGCACTTCTCCGAGCCGGGGAAGTCGTGCACGCCCGCGCCCTCCCACCGGCCCAGCAGGAACGCCAGGGGTACGAGGTCGGGGTGCAGGTCCGACGGGATCTCGATCATGTCAGCGCTGGCCCTGGTAGAGCTTCTTCACCGCGTAGAACGCGAACGCGGCCACGCCCACACAGACGAGGACGAGCAGGGCGTCGTAGAAGTACTCAATTTGCACGGACGTGCTCCTCGGGCGGTGCTGCGGTCAGGGCCGCGCACAAGTCTAGTGGGCCCCCCGCCCCGGGGCGCGGCCAGGAGGCGTGACGTGCGGCTCAGCCCGGGCTCAGCGCCGACTCGGCTTCGGGCTCGGCCTCGGGCTCAGCCCAGCATCTGGGCCTGCAGCCGGACCGTCTGCCGGAACGGCACGGCGGGCGTCCCGCCGGCTCCCGGCTGCTTCCCCGACTGCATGACCAGCGCGACGGTGTCACCGGCCAGGATGTACGCGTACCGGGTCGCGGTGGCCCCGTACGGCGGGGTCTCGTCGTACGCGTACAGGCTGGCGCGGGTGGGCACCGAGGAGGACTGCACGCTTGTGTCGCGGTCGGACGCCTTGACGCCGGCCAGCGACTCGGTCTGCTCCGTGGAGGAGTAGGCGCTGGCATAGGCGTTGCTGAGGAACTGCACCAGGTAGATCTCGGTACGGGTGCCGTCCGGCATCGTCCAGGCGCGGCCCGCGATGTGGCGCACTCCTTCCTGCTCCATGCCGACCTGCGCGGCCGGGATGTCGCTCAGCGAGAACTTCTTGAGATACGCCGCCGTGGGCACCCAGCCCTTCACCCCCGGCAGCGCGGGGTCGTTCCGCGCCCCCTCGGGCAGGGGGAGCAGCAGCGACCGCATGTCGTTGTAGTGCACTCCCCCGATGTTCTTCGCCTCGTCCAGCGGCGCCGGCCGCCCGACGGGCAGCTTCGGCAGTGCCAGCGGCGGATACGTCCACCGCCCGTCGTCCGGCGTCCGCAGTCCTGGCAGCTTCGTGCGCTCCGGCTGCGTCACCGCGTACGCCGTCGCCCCGCCGAACGCGGCGAGGACGAGGAGGGCCGCGGTCCACCGCAGCGCGGCGCGCAGCAGGCGGCGCGGCCGGCGGGCATTCGCGACGGGCTCGGGCGCGACCTCGGACGCCGGCTCCGGCGCCACCTCGGGCTCGGGTGTCGTGTCGGCCGGGATGTCGGTGGTCGCGTCGGGCGCGACTTCTGTCGGGGTGTCGCTCATCAGACGGCCTCTCCCGGGTCCTGGATGCGGTCGAGCTGCTTGGCCAGCAGGTCGGCGGCCTCCTGCTTGTGGAGCGGGACGGTGCCCGCGACGGTCACGGTGACCATGAGGTCGCCCTCGGTGGCCTGGCACAGCATGGAGTCGAGCTCCTTGCCGGGGTCGATGGGCGGCAGGACGCAGGTGGCGTACGGGTGGCCCTTCACCTTCGGCCCGTTGCGGAAGACGCCGAGCGCCTTGGTCATCTCGGTGAAGTACGCGGTCCTGGCGTGGGCCGCGGCCTTGTTCCGCATCTGCACGATCGCGATGTCGATGATCAGGTCGTCCCCGGACCGGTAGGTACGCAGACCCGCGCCCTCGATGTGGAGCTGGGCGAGTGCCTTCTCGGCGTTCTTGCGGTTCTTCGACGTCATCCTGCCGAGGTCGGCCTTGACCATGGCGGTGGCCTGGGCGGCGTCCAGTTGGACGTCGTTTCCGTACCCCTCCTCGTCAGGACCGGGGCTGTAGTCCGTGGGGACCGGCAGCAGCAGCTTGCTCAGGCTGCCGTAGTGGGTGCCACCGGACGTCGCGCCGAAGGCCTTGGTCGCGGTCGGCGACGGCGGCGTCCACGGCGCGGCCGTGGCCGGTGCGGCGGCCGTGCCGTCCCCCTTGTGCTGGAGGACGGCGTACCCGATGCCGCCGCCCGCGGCCACGGCCAGCAGCGCACCGACGGCGATCAGCGCGGGTCCGCGCCGCGACCGTACGGGCGGCGTCTGCGGTGCGGGCCCGGAAGCGGGCGCGGGCTCCTCGACAGGGACGGACTCGTCCGTGGGAACGCTCTGGGGCTCGTCGGTCACAGCCGCTCCAGTTGCTGCTCGATGACGGTCATGACGGTCTTGGCCGTGATCGGGTGCTCCGAGTTCACGTCGACATCGACGAGGATGTTGCCGACCCTGGCCAGGGCTCGGCCGCTGTACGGGAGGAGGTCGTTCATCCCGCGGTCCGGATTGCCGGACCCCCACACCTGGCCGTCCACCGTGCCGGGGATGTGGACGCCGCTCACGTAGTCCGCGGAAGTGGTGGGATACGACTCCTGGTCCTGCAACCACCGCGAGGCATAGGCGTCCACCTGGTCGCGGAACTGCACCAGTTCGACGCCGACGACGGTCCGGCTCGTGGTGTTCACCCACGTGGCGAGGGCCGCGCGCCGGAAGTCGTTACCGGCGAGGCTGGTGAAGACGGCCTCGGGCTTCGTGAAGTCGCTCGCGTAGTCGGACAGCGTGAGCCACTTGCGTTCGGCCTCCTTCGTCCCCTTCGTCTTCGGTGTGGGCACGAGCAGCTTGAGCAGGTCGCCCTCGTAGACGGCCTCGCGGTCCTGCGCGACCGGCAGCGGCGCGAGGTCGGGTCCCGCCCCCTTGGGCCGCACCGGCTCGGGGCCGGTCAGCGGCGGTAGCGCGGTCGGCGGCCGGTCGTGCTGGATCTTGTACCCGACGCCGCCGCCCGCCAGCACGCCGACGACCGCAGCGACAGCCAGGATCAGCGCCGTCCGCCCCCGGCGGCGCGGCTTGCGCGGCGCGAGATCGGGCAGCGGCGGCACCGTGACGGATTCAGCGGACTCGACGGGCTCAGCGGCCTCGACGGACGCGCCGGGCTCGGCAGGCTCCGGCTCCGGCGGGAGCGGCTCCTGGGCAGGGGGTTCTTCGGACACGGGGTGACTCCACAGAGGTAGAAGAGCGGGAAGAGCGGTACGGCCAGCGGTCAGTGACCGGTCGTCAGGCGCCGGTGCTCGGCGTCCAGGAGACGCTGGAGCAGCGCGCGCGAAGGGGTCCCGCTGCCCGTGACGGTGAGAGTGAGGTGCACGTCGCCCTGGTACGAGACGGCCAGCACCGTGTCGGTGCTCTCGGCCGAACCGGACGCGAGGTGGTAGGCGCGGGCCGGGTAGCCGCCCGTCAGGGAGATCTTCTTGCCCTCGTAGTAGTGCGACGCGTAGTAGGCGGCGGCCTTGGCCGGGCTACCGAAACGGGCCAGCCGGATCGTCACCTCCGCCTCGCCGCCGGCCGTCAGATAGGTCCGGTAGGCGCCGCCGCGGAAGCCGTACGTGGTGAGCGCGCGCCGGGACGCGGCCGGGTCAGCGGCGCCGGAGGCGATGTCGTCGCGGGTGAGCGGCGAACCGGCGGGGTCGCCGTACACATCGGCGTCCTTGGGCGCGGGAAGCAGGAAGAAGCGCAGGTCACCGCTGTGGACGCCATCCCGCACGATGCCGGCGGCGGGCGCGGCGGTCGTGGCGGAATCGCTTACGGACGTGGAGGGCACCGTCGTCGTGGTGGTGGACGCGGCCGACGGCGAGGTGGCCGTCGGCGCCGGGGCGGCGGCGTGCGTGCGGTCGGGCGAGGAGCCGAGGGCGACCACCGCTCCGGCCGTCAGGGCGACAAGGGCGACCAGGCCGCCCGCCGCCGCGAAGACCCTGCCTCGGGCACGGCGGTGCCCCACGTCGTCCATGTCCACAAGAGCCCCCCCGGGCGTTCACGCGTGTGATCACGCGACTCGCATTATGTCCAGGCGACACAGCGCGCTCACAACTGAATATGCCGTTCCGTGCGTGACATCTGACACAGTTGGGGCAGGTGGGGCCGCCGACAGGGAAGGCCGACGGCGCCTCCGCGCCCGGGCCGGCCCTACGCTGGCCGCATGGCGAAGAAGCTCGTGATCAAGGTGACGGCGGGTGCGGACGCGCCCGAGCGGTGTTCGCAGGCGTTCACGGTGGCGGCTGTGGCGGTGGCCAGCGGGGTGGAGGTGTCGCTCTGGCTGACCGGGGAGTCGGCGTGGTTCGCGCTGCCGGGGCGGGCGGCGGAGTTCGAGCTGCCGCACGCGGCGCCGCTGCCCGACCTGATCGACTCGGTGCTCGCGGCCGGGGCGATCACCCTGTGCTCGCAGTGCGCGGCCCGCCGGGAGATCGGCGAGAAGGACGTGATCGAGGGGGTGCGGATCGCGGGCGCCCAGCTTTTCGTGGCCGAGATCATGCCGGAGGGCGTGCAGGCGCTGGTGTACTGAGCGGCCCGGACGGGGGTTAGGCGTACGGCTAGGGCTTGCGGTCCTTGCCGTCCAGCTCGTCCCACCACTCGTCGGACTGCTTGTCGCCCGAGGGCTCGTCCCACCAGCGGTCCTCGGGGCCGCGGCGGTTCGCCACGATCGCGGCGACCGGCGGGATCACCATCGCCACCAGGCACATTCCGATGGCGGCGGGCACCGACCAGATGCGCACGACAGCCCACGCCAGGACGAAGAGCACCACGCAGGTGCCCATCATGGCGAAGTACCAGTGACGGCGTCGCGCGTACACACTTCAACGGTACGTCCGCCGGGCCGACCTGGACAGACGAGCGGAGGGCCGCACCCCCTTGCGCGGGGTGCGGCCCTCCGTCGTACACGGGTCCCGACGTCGGGTGGACGTCAGACGGCGATGGCGACCTCGGCCGCCGCGCCCTGCTGGGCCACGACGGTACGGTCCACCGTGGCGCCCGGGACGAGCGCGCGCAGCGTCCAGGTGCCGGGCGCCGCGAAGAAGCGGAACTGCCCGGTCGCCGAGGTCGGGACCTCGGCGGTGAACTCGCCGCCGCCGTCCAGCAGCCGCACGTAGCCGCTGACCGGCTCGCCGTCACGGGTCACGGAACCCTGGATGATCGTCTCGTTCGCCACGTCAACTCCTGCAAGATCGGGCCCGCCGGCCTTGGCTCCACACATGTCTGTCTGTCCTATCCGGGGGTCAGTTGGCGCCGAGCTCGATCGGGACACCGACGAGCGAGCCGTACTCGGTCCAGGAGCCGTCGTAGTTCTTGACGTTGGCCTGGCCGAGCAGCTCGTGCAGCACGAACCAGGTGAGCGCGGAACGCTCACCGATACGGCAGTAGGCGATGGTGTCCTTCGCGAGGTCGACCTGCTCCTCGGCGTAGAGCGCCTTGAGCTCGTCGTCGGACTTGAAGGTGCCGTCGTCGTTGGCGTTCTTCGACCACGGGATGTTGCGCGCGCTCGGCACGTGGCCGGGGCGCTGGGACTGCTCCTGCGGGAGGTGGGCCGGGGCGAGCAGCTTGCCGGAGAACTCGTCGGGCGAGCGCACGTCGACCAGGTTGAGGTTGCCGATGGCGGCGGTCACGTCGTCGCGGAAGGCGCGGATCGAGGTGTCCTGGGCCTTCGCCTTGTAGTCGGTGGCGGGGCGCTCGGGGACCTTGTCGCCGTCCACGAGGTCGCGGGAGTCCAGCTCCCACTTCTTGCGGCCGCCGTCGAGCAGCTTGACGCTGTCGTGGCCGTAGAGCTTGAAGTACCAGTAGGCGTAGGAGGCGAACCAGTTGTTGTTGCCGCCGTAGAGGACGACCGTGTCGTCGTTGGCGATGCCCTTGGCCGACAGCAGCGCCTCGAAACCGGCCTGGTCGACGAAGTCGCGGCGGACCGGGTCCTGCAGGTCCTTCTTCCAGTCGATGCGGACGGCGTTCTTGATGTGGTTCTTGTCGTAGGCCGAGGTGTCCTCGTCCACCTCGACGACGACCACCTTCGGGTCGTCGATCCGGGCCTCGACCCAGTCGGCGTCCACCAGGACGTCACTGCGGCTCATGTGTTCTCCTCCGGGGCAGTACGGATGTGCGGTTGCGCGACGGAGCGCGGGGAATCGCCTGGTAGGCAGGGGGAGGCAGGCTGCACCGGGGGCCATCGACGGCCGGCATCGGCACGGGGGAGCTGCCGCCCCTAGAGCATGCGACAGAGCATGGCGGCGACGCGGCACAGGTCGACTGCCCGCCGCTTCGTGAGATCCGCCTGTCGCTTCATGGTCCCGATCGTAGGGAAATGAACCCGTAGGTGTCACCGCCGTGTCATATACCGAGACAAGATTGTCCGATTGCTGGGATACGACAGGTCACAGGCCACCCGGCCGTGATGGCGGGTGGCCGTGGGGTGACCGGGATACGGGGTCCGGCGGCCTCGCGACTGAGGTTCGGACGCCGCCGTCTCAGTTGGCGAGAACGACGTTCTTGCCGCTGGCCGCCACCGAGATGCCGTCGGGGGTGGTGGTCACCGAGGTGAGGCCGATTCCGGCCGGGAGGTGGTTGAGCTGGACGGTGAAGTCGATCTGCCGCCGTACCTCGTTCTCCAGGCCCAGCGCGGTGATGGCGGTCGGCAGCTTGTCCGCGTGCAGCGCGATCTTGTCGTCGCCCTTGACGCGCACCTCGCTGAGCACGCTGAGCTTGGCGCCGTGCCAGGTGCCGGTCAGCTTCACGCGGGACGTGCCGTCGGCCGCCGGGCCCGCGGAGGAGATCGCCAGCCAGCTCGGCGCGGCCTTGGTCAGGTCCGCGTACGTGATGAAGGCCAGCCCGTCGGCGCTGTCCGCGACGGCCCGGCGGTAGCTGTCGGAGAGCTTCACGCCGTGCAGGTCGGCGTGGAAGTTCTCGATCCTGACGGTCTGGTCGCCGTCGCCCGCCGCGATGTCGTTGGCGGTGACCTTGACCTCGTCGAGCTTGCCGAAGGCGGCCTGGGTGAGGAACGGGAAGCCCTCGATGGAGACCTTGGGCTTGCTGCTGAGGCCCTCGGAGATCTTGGCCTGGTTCGCGGCCCTGTTCTCGGCCACCGAGACGGCGATCCGGTCCGCCGCGATGAACAGCCCGCCGAGGATCACCACGACGATCAGAACTATTCGCGCCACTCGCATGCGTACGTACTCCCCGGATCGTCGTGTGCTCGGCCGTCGTCCACCCAGCTCCGGGTACCCAGCTCCGAGCGGCTCTCCCCTCCCCACCTGACGGCGGGGCGGCCCGTGTGGTTCCCGGGCCGCCGTCCGGCGGGGGGTGGTGTCATCCGGCCAGGGCGCGTCCCAGGGCGTAGACGACGGGGGCGGCGGCGGTCAGCGGCAGGGCCACGCCCGCGGTGAAGTGGACGAAGCGCGACGGGAAGTCGTAGCTGGCCACGCGCAGGCCGATCAGTGCGGCCGCGCCGCAGGCCAGCGCCAGCAGGGCGCCGTGCCCGGCGCCGAAGCCGGTGGCCGGTCCGGAGGCGAGGCCGGTGCCCGCGGCGGCCAGCAGAGCGGCGCCGATCGAGACGGCCGCGCCCGGCAGCGGCAGGGCGCGGACCAGGGCGGCGGCCGCGACCGCGAGGGTCCCGACGACGACGGGGTCGGTGCCCGCGGACGAGGTCGCGGTGGCGAGATAGCCCGCGGCGAGCACGGTGAGCAGGGTGGACGCGGAGGTCGCCGTCAGGGACGACATGCGTTCGTCGGCGGAGCCGTGGTGGCGCAGCTGCAGCACCAGGACGAGCACCAGCCAGACGCCGAGGGTGCCGACCAGGGCGGCGGGGCCGTGGTCGCCGTCGACCGCGAGCAGCGCGATGTCGGCGGTCACGCCGCCGAGGAAGGCCAGCAGGATGCCCTGCCGGGCGGGCCACATGCCGTTGAGCCGGAACCATCCGGCCGCGGTCACCGCCTGCAGCGCCACCAGGAACAGCGCGAGCCCCGGCTTGCCGACGGCCGCCCCGCCCGCCATCAGCAGCCCGAGCGCGGCGGTCAGCGCCGCGGGCTGGATGCCCGGCGCGATGATCGGCGACCCGCTGCGGGGCGCCGCCACCGGCGCCTCGACCACCGGCATGGCGGCGGTCCGCTCCGTCTCCCGATACGGCTGCGGCTGCGGCCACTCGCCCGCCTGCGCGTGCTGCGGCTGCGGCTGCGGCTCCCACGCCCCGTCCGACCACGCGTCCCCGGCCGCCGGAGGCCCGAACGCCGCCGCCGGATCCACATGCGGCGGCATCGGCCCAGCCAACGGCTCCGGCACATACGCCTGCGGCGCCTGCCCCTGCTGCCCAGCCCCGCCGCCCCCTCCCCCGTACCCGTACTGCCCATCGACCCCAAAGCCCGAGCCATGCCCCGCCGCGTAGCCGGACTGGCCAGGGGCGGCGTAGCCGTCACCGCCCGGCGCAAAGCCGGACTGACCACCAGCCGCGAAGCTGTCGCCACCCGACGCGAAGCCGGACTGACCAGAGGCCGCGTAGCCGTCGCCACCCGACGCGAAGCTGTCGCCGCCCGGCTGCGGGCCGGGACCACCGCCCGACGCGAAGCCGTCACCCGGCCGCAGGCCCGAGCCGTCACCGCCCGGCCGGAGGCCCGAGCCCCCACCCGACGCGAAACCGTCGAAGCCCGACGCGTAGCCGTCGCCGCCCGGCCGGAGGCCGGAACCTGCGGGGTCCGCCCCGTGCGCGGGGCGGCGGTGTCTGGGGGTGGCGGGGGCGTTGTCGGGGGTGGCCGGCGGGTAGCCGTCTTCTTCGTAGTGGTTGGTCATGTCACCCTCCCGCGAACGGCGGGAGGACTTCCACCGTGCCGCCGTCGGCCAGTGCGACCGTGTTGTGGTCCCGGGTGCCGACGGGGGCGCCGTCGACGAGGAAGGAGCAGCGCAGCAGGACGCGTGCGAACTCCGGCTGGGCCGCGTGCTGTTCGCGTGCGGCGGTGAGCGCCTCGGCGAGGGTCGCCCCGCGGTACGGCTCCTCGGCCGTGCCGGCGGCGGCCTTCGCGGCGGCCCAGTAGCGGATCGTGCCCGCCACCGGGCGCGTGCCCGTGTCGGGTGCGGCCATCACGGCTCCGTCCTTCGTGTTCCAGCTGCGCGTCAGGCGCGCCGTTCGGCGTCCATCATGGCCTGTCGGCGTCACGACGCGGCAACGCCGCCCGTCAGCCAGCCGCCGATCCGCCGCAGCAGCGCGGCGTCCGCCGCGTTCTCGGCGTGTCCGAAACCACGCTCGATCCACAGCTCGGCCCCGTCCGCGCCCGCGGCGGCGGCCAGCGAGTGCGGGTGGTCGAGCGGGAAGTACGGATCCTGGTCGCCGTGCACGATCAGCAGCGGCGTCGGCGCGATCAGCGGCACCGACTCGACCGGCGAGCGCGGCACCGGGTCCCAGTCGGCGGCCCGGATCCGGGTGCCGAAGCCGAACCGCGACACCAGCCGCCCCGTGGGCCGCGTCACCGCCCAGTGCACCCGCCGCATGGGCGGCGTGCCCCGGTAGTACCAGCGGGCGGGCGAGCTGACCGACACCACCGCGTCGACGCCCGGCGCCGCCACGGCGCCGACCGGCCCGTCGGCGCCCGCGGCGTACCGCAGCACCACCGAGCCGCCCATCGAGAAGCCGACGGCGGCCACCTGGGGGTAGCCCAGCGCGCGGGCCCAGCCGACGGCCGCGGCGAGGTCGAGCACCTCCAGGTCGCCGACCGTGGAGTGGCCGCCGGAGGCCCCGTGGCCGCGGAAGGAGAAGGTCACGACACCGCCGAACCGGCTGAAGACCTCGGCGGCGCGCCGCACCGCGGGCCGCTCCAGCGCACCCGTGAAGCCGTGCGCGACGACGATCGCCCACGGTGAGCCGACTTCCGCGGCGTACCCGGCCGCGGGCCGGTGCTCGGCGGCGATCGGCACCCCGTCCGACGTCAGCAACGTCGTCAACGAGGCCGCCGCGCGACCACTCGAAGTGATCGGCGAAACACACGAACGCATGTCCTCGGCCTCGGCAGGGCTCTCCATGTGGGCTATTCTTCCCTGAACGAGGATCCGGGCAATGTCGCCCCCGGGTCCTTTCGTGCTTTCCGGCACGAGTCGTGCCCCCGGGCACGAGATACGTCCTCGCAGGGACCGAGGAGGGTTTCGCAATGAGTGAGCTGAGCCAGTGCGGTGTGCTCGACTGCCACCCGTACGAAGCCGCGCACCCCGCAGTGCGCGCGTCACGACGAGACGTCCGGACGACCGACGGGAGAAGCCGGTGAGCTCACTCCTCCTGCTGACCAACGCACTCCAGCCGTCCACCGAGGTACTGCCCGCGCTCGGGCTGCTGCTGCACAGCGTCCGCGTGGCGCCCGCCGAGGGCCCCGCCCTGGTGGACACGCCCGGCGCCGACGTGATCCTGATCGACGGGCGGCGTGACCTCCCGCAGGTCCGCAGCCTGTGCCAGCTGCTGCGCTCGACCGGGCCCGGCTGCCCGCTGATGCTGGTCGTCACGGAGGGCGGGCTCGCCGCGGTCACCGCGGACTGGGGCATCGACGACGTGCTGCTCGACACCGCGGGGCCCGCGGAGGTGGAGGCCCGGCTGCGGCTCGCGATGGGACGCCAGCAGATCACGATGGACGACAGCCCGATGGAGATCCGCAACGGCGACCTGTCGGTCGACGAGGCCACGTACAGCGCGAAGCTCAAGGGCCGGGTGCTCGACCTGACCTTCAAGGAGTTCGAGCTGCTCAAGTACCTCGCGCAGCACCCCGGCCGGGTCTTCACCCGCGCCCAGCTCCTGCAGGAGGTGTGGGGCTACGACTACTTCGGCGGCACCCGCACGGTGGACGTGCACGTACGGCGGCTGCGCGCCAAGCTCGGCGTCGAGCACGAGTCGCTGATCGGCACCGTACGCAATGTCGGCTACCGCTTCGTGACGCCCGAGAAGGTCGAGCGGGCCGCCGAGGAGGCCGCCAGGAGCGAGGCCGCGCAGGGCCGCGGGGCGCAGCGTACGGAGCAGGTCGACGGCAGTCGGGACGACCGCTCGGCCGAGAGCGCTTCCGAGCACCGGAAGTCAGCTCAGCACACCGTATGACGAATCGGGTGACGGCCGGATAGACACGCGTAGACTGCGCGACGTGCCCAAGGTGACGCGTGACGACGTGGCCAGGCTGGCGGGGACCTCCACCGCGGTCGTCAGCTACGTCATCAACAACGGACCCCGGCCGGTAGCCCCGGCCACCCGCGAGCGCGTGCTCGCGGCCATCAAGCAGCTCGGCTACCGCCCGGACCGTGTGGCCCAGGCGATGGCGAGCCGCCGTACCGACCTGATCGGCCTGATCGTGCCGGACGCGCGCCAGCCCTTCTTCGCGGAGATGGCGCACGCGGTCGAACAGGCCGCGTCCGACCGCGGAAAGATGGTGCTGGTCGGCAACTCCGACTACCTCGACGAGCGCGAGGTGCACTATCTGCGGGCGTTCCTCGGGATGCGTGTCTCCGGGCTGATCCTGATCAGCCAGGGCCCCAGCCAGAACGCGGCGGCCGAGATCGAGGCGTGGGACGCGCGGGTGGTGCTGCTGCACGAGCGGCCCGAGGCGATCGACGACGTCGCGGTGGTCACCGACGACATCGGCGGCGCGCAGCTCGCCACCCGGCACCTGCTGGAGCACGGCCACGCGTATGTGGCCTGTCTCGGCGGCACCGAGATCACTCCGGTGACGGGAGACCCCGTCACCGACCATGTCGTCGGGTGGCGGCGCGCCATGCAGGAGTCCGGGCGGTCCACGGAGGGCCGCCTTTTCCAGGCCCCGTACAACCGCTACGACGCCTACCAGGTCGCGCTCGGGCTGCTGGCGGGCCCGGACCGGCCGCCGGCCATCTTCTGCGCCACCGACGACCAGGCGATCGGCGTGCTGCGGGCCGCCCGCGAGCTGCGGATCGACGTCCCCGGCGAGCTGGCGGTCGCGGGCTTCGACGACGTCAAGGAGGCGGCGCTGGCGGACCCGCCGCTGACCACCGTCGCCTCCGACCGGCAGGCGATGGCGCGGGCGGCGGTGGACGCGGTGCTCGACGACTCGCTGCGGGTGCCGGGCGCGCACCGGCAGCGGCTGCGCCAGTTCCCGTCCCGCCTTGTCGTACGGGGCTCCTGCGGCTGCCACTGAGCGCGGGGCCCGGCCCGAAGTCGATCTTCCTTACATCGGGCATACCTACTTCTGTCGGGCTTCTCAGCGTGTGCTCAGGAACCTCTCATAATCCGGGCTCACAGTCGGTGTCATGACCGAGAGCAGCCGCAACGGCGAACCCCAGAACTCGCACGACCCGCAGCCTCCGTTCTACTCCGGTCCGCCCCCGCGGCCGGAGGCCCCGTACAGCTCCCCGTCCGCCGAGTCCGCGCAGGACGCCCCGTCCGGACGGATCCCGGACTTCGACGCGCCCTCCGCCGCCTACCCGCCGCCGCCCCCGCACGAGCCGGGGTACGCGGCGGTCGGCGCTCCGGCGGGCGGACTCGCCGAACCGGCCGCCGAGGGGCGCAGGCGCGCCAAGCGGCCGGTCGCCCTGGTCGCCGCCGTGGCGCTGGCGGCCGGTGTGATCGGCGGCGGCGCCGGCGCGCTGATCGGCAACGCCACCCACGACTCCGGCGGCAGCACCGCGGCGAGCGCGGTCAACGCCAGCGTGGTCAACGGCAGCATCGCGAGCGTGGCCAAGGCGGTCAGCCCCAGCGTGGTGGAGATCAACGCGACCTCCAACGTCGGCAAGTCCACCGGCGCGGGCGTCATCGTCACCAGCGACGGCGAGATCGTCACCAACAACCACGTCATCGCGGGCGCGAACTCCGTCTCCGTCAGCTACAGCAACGGCAAGAAGGCCACCGCCTCGGTGGTCGGCACCGACCCGGCCAAGGACCTGGCGCTGATCAAGGTCTCCGGTGCCAGCGGCCTGCCCGCCGCCTCCCTCGGCAACTCCTCCAACGTCGCCGTCGGCGACCAGGTGGTGGCGATCGGCTCCCCCGAGGGCCTGACCGGCACCGTCACCAGCGGCATCGTGTCCTCGCTCAACCGCGACGTGACCGTCTCCACCGACGAGAGCCAGGGCCAGCAGGGCGGCGGGGGCGGCGGCCGGTGGCCGTTCTCCTTCGGCGGCAACCAGTACAACGGCGACACCGGCAACTCCACCACCACGTACAAGGCGATCCAGACCGACGCCTCGCTCAACCCCGGCAACTCCGGCGGCGCCCTGATCAACATGAGCGGCCAGATCATCGGCATCAACTCCGCGATGTTCTCCGACGCCTCCTCCGGCGGCCAGGGCGGCTCCAGCAGCGCCGGCAGCGTGGGCCTGGGCTTCGCCATCCCGATCAACACCGTGAAGTCCGACCTCGCCCACCTGCGGGCGGGCGGCTCCGGCGACAACAGCAGCTCGAACAACAACAGCGGCAGCTCCAACAACAGCAACGACGGCGGTGGCGACGGCAGCTTCTTCAACTGAGCCGCCCCACCCCCCGGCCTCCCCCGCAGCGCCCCGCACGCCCGCCGCCGTGCGACGCTGAGGGGGACCGTCCGTCCCGTCCTTCCCGCGTCCGACACCAGCAGCGAGGTACCCGACACCATGAGCCCCGGCGAGAGCGGCGAGGCGCCCGCTCGCATCCTGATCGTGGACGACGAGCCCGCCGTACGCGAGGCACTGCGGCGCACGCTGGCCTTCGAGGGGTACGACACCGCGCTCGCCGCCGACGGGATCGCCGCGCTGGAGCAGACCGAGGTCTACCGCCCCGACGCGATCGTGCTCGACGTGCTGATGCCCCGGATGGACGGCCTCACCACGGCCCGGCGGCTGCGCGCCACCGGGGTCACCACGCCGATCCTCATGCTGACCGCCCGCGACACCGTGGGCGACCGCGTCACCGGGCTCGACGCGGGCGCCGACGACTACCTGGTCAAGCCGTTCGAGCTGGACGAGCTGCTGGCCAGGCTGCGGGCGCTGCTGCGCCGCAGCTCGTACGCCACCGGGGCGCACAGCGGCACCGACGAGCACGCGCTGACCTTCGCCGACCTGCGGATGGACACCACGACCCGCGAGGTCACCCGCGCCGGGCAGCCGGTCGAGCTGACCCGCACCGAGTACACCCTGCTGGAGCTCTTCCTCACCCACCCCCGCCAGGTCCTCACCCGCGAGCAGATCCTCAAGTCCGTCTGGGGCTTCGACTTCGAGCCGTCCTCCAACTCCCTGGACGTCTACGTCATGTACCTGCGCCGCAAGACGGAGGCCGGCGCCATGCCTCGCCTGGTCCACACCGTACGGGGGGTGGGGTATGTGCTGCGCGCCCCGGAGGGCGTCCCCGGCGGCTCCGCATGAGGTCGCTCGCCCTGCGTTCCCGGCTCACGCTGCTGACTGCCGCGGCGGTGGCGGTGGCGGTGGCGGCGGTCTCGTTCTCGTGCTGGATCCTCACCCGGAACCAGCTCATCAGCCAGGTCGACTCGTCGCTGAACGCGGCGCGTCCCCTGCCGGGGCAGATGGCCCGCTTCGCCCAGACGTGTTCCGCGATGCCCCAGGGCCAGTTGGGGCCGAGCTACTTCACCGTCCAGCTCCTGGCGACGAATGGTGCGGTGTGCACGATCGAGGGCAGGTCACCGGTCCCCGCCACCTCCGACGACCTGGCCGTGGTGAACGGGCAGCGGCCAGAGAGCGTGCACAACGCCAGGGCCAAGGACGGCACGCACATGCGCGTCCTCACCTACCGCGACCACGACGGGCCCGTCGTTTTCACGGGCTCGGTCGCCCGGCCGCTGACCGAGGTGGACCACAGCCTGCGGAACCTCGCCTGGATCCTCCTCGCCGTCGCCGGCGTAGGCGTCGTCGGCGCCGCGTCAGCGGGACTGTGGATCGCGCGGACCGGGTTGCGGCCGGTGGACCGGCTGACGGAGACGGTGGAGCACATCGCGCGGACCGAGGATCTGAACGTGCGGATCCCCGTCGAGGGCGAGGACGAGATCGCGCGGCTGAGCGAGTCGTTCAACGCGATGACGACCGCGCTGGCGTCGTCGAGGGACCGCCAGCAGCAGCTCATCGCGGACGCGGGCCACGAACTGCGCACCCCGCTGACGTCGTTGCGTACGAACATCGAGCTGCTGGAGCGCAGTGAGGCGACCGGCCGGGCGATCCCGCCGGAGGACCGCAGGGCGCTGCTGGCGTCGGTGAAGGCGCAGATGACGGAGCTGGCGGCGCTCATCGGCGACCTCCAGGAGCTGTCGCGGCCGGACGCCGTGCACACCACGGAAGTGGTGGCGCTGCACGAGATCGCGCGGACGGCGCTCGACCGGGCCAGGCTGCGCGGCCCGGACCTGAAGATCACGGCGGAGCTGGCGCCCTGGTATGTGCGGGGCGAACCGGCCGCGTTGGAGCGGGCGATCGTCAACCTGCTGGACAACGCGGTGAAGTTCAGCCCGGCGGGCGGCGCGATCGACGTGCGGCTGCGCGGCGGGTATCTGACCGTACGGGACCGGGGGCCCGGTATCCCGGCCGAGGAACTGCCGCATGTCTTCGAGCGGTTCTGGCGCTCGCCGTCGGCCCGCAGCATGCCGGGCAGCGGGCTCGGGCTGTCGATCGTGGCGCGCACGGTGGAGCAGTCGGGCGGCGAGGTCGGGCTGGCCCCGGCGCCGGGGGGCGGCACGCTCGCCACCCTCCGGCTGCCGGGGACGCCGACCGCGCCGCCCGGGCAGGCGCCCGCGATCTGACGGCTACTGGATGACCGTCACCCGGTTCGCGGCGGGCGGCGCGAGCGGCGCCGCGGCCGTGGAGTGGGCGGTCAGGTAGGACGCGAAGGCGCCCAGGTCGTCCCCGCCGACCACCGGGTTGGTGCCCTGGCCGAGTGCGGGGAAGCCGTCGCCGCCGCCCGCGAGGAAGTTGTTCTCCGCGACGCGGTAGGTCGCGGCCGGGTCGATCGGCGTGCCGTTGAGCTTCACGGAACCGGCCACCACCCGGTCGGCGCCGGTCTTGGTGAGGTCGAGGGTGTAAGTGAGCCCGGCGGAGATCTGCAGGATCTTCGGCGCGGCCGCGTTGGGGCCGCTGACCTGCTGCTGGAGGGCGGCGATCACCTGTGCGCCGGTGAGGTTCACCAGGTTCACGGTGTTGCTGAACGGCTGTACGGCGAAGCCCTCGGCGTATGTGACGACGCCGTTGCCCTCGCTGCCGGACTGCGCGTAGACCAGGTCGGTACGGATGCCGCCGGGGTTCATGAAGGCGAGCTGGGTCGTGGGGTCGAGCGACTTGCCGTACTCCAGCTGCGCGTCGGCGATGAGGTCGCCCAGCGGCGTCTCGTTGGCGCCGGGGCGGCCGATGTCGGCGCTGATGTAGCCGATGGTGCGGTTGGCGATCGGGGCGGCCAGCGTGTTCCAGCGGTCGATGAGCGAGGTCATGTCGGCGGCCTTCGGCTGGACGCGGTCCACCACGTGGTTGGCGGCCGTGACCGAGCTGCGCACGATGTCGTGGGTGCGCCGGTCGTACTTCATGTCCAGCTCGGTGTAGAGCCGCCCGAAGGACGAGGCGCTGGTGACCAGCCGCGGGTGGCCCGCCGGGTCCGGGATGGTGCAGACGTAGCTGTTGTGGGTGTGGCCGGTGACGAGGGCGTCGACGTCCGGGGAGATCTTCTTGGCGATGTCGACGATCGGGCCCGAGATGCCGGTGCCGGGGCCGCCCGCGTCGCAGTTGTAGTTGTAGTTCCCGGAGACGGGGAAGCCGCCTTCGTGGATCAGCGCGACGACCGCGTTGACGCCCTGGCGCTTGAGGATCTTGGTGTACTTGTTGACCGTCTCGGCCTCGTCGAGGAACTTCAGGCCCTTCACGCCCGACGCGGTGACGATGTCGGGGGTGCCCTTGAGGGTGACGCCGATGAAGCCGACCCGTACGCCCTTGACGTTCTTGACCGTGTACGGGGCGAGCAGCGGGCGGCCGGTCTTCTCGCTGACCACGTTGGCGGACAGGATCGGGTAGTCGGCGCCGGGGAAGGTCTGCCCGGGCTGGTAGCAGCCGTCGACCGGGTGGCAGCCGCCGTTCTGCATCCGCAGCAGCTCGTCCTTGCCCTCGTCGAACTCGTGGTTGCCCACGCTGGTGACGTCCAGGCCGAGCTTGTTCATCGCCTCGACGGTCGGCTCGTCGTGGAAGAGGCCGGAGAGCAGCGGGCTCGCCCCGATGAGGTCGCCCGCGGCGACCGTCAGCGACCGGTCGTGGCCTTTGCGGGCGGTACGCAGGCTGGAGGCCAGGTACTCCACGCCGCCCGCGTCGATGGTCTTCGTGGTGCCGTCCGCCTCCAGCTCGGTGACGCGGCCCGAGGAGCCGGCCGGCGGCTGCAGATTGCCGTGGAAGTCGTTGAGCGCCAGCAGCTGCAGGTCGACCGTCGGGTCGGGGCGCGGATGCCCCTGATGTGCCACGGCGGGCCCGGCAGCGGCGAACACGCCCACCGCGGCGAGCCCGGCGGCGGCCGCGGTGATTCTTCGTACCAGAGACATGGGTGGTCCCCCCTGAGTCAACTGCGAGTCAAGTACGGGTCATGCGCTCGGCAGCATAGAGTCAACGCGCGTAGCGCGGCACCTACTTCGCCATGAAGTCCTGATGACGCCGACCTGACCATCCGCCCGGAGGGCCGGGCACCCGGAGGTGGCGTCTCAGCATACGGAAAGAACTGTCTCGTATGCCGAGCGCGGCGAATACTTGGTGGAGCCACTCGACTGGGGAGGTGCCGCCGTCGTGCGTCGCTGGATGATGTTGGGGCTGGGGACCGCCGCGCAGACCGCGGCGTGTGCGTTCGTGTACGGGATTCCGTATCTGGCCGAGGAGTTGCGGCGGCAGGAGGGGCTGACGCTGACGCAGGTCGGGGCGCTGGTGGCGTGCCCGACGGCCGGGCTGGTGCTCGCGCTGTACGCCTGGGGGGCCGCCGCCGACCGGTTCGGCGAGCGGGTGGTGATCGCGCTGGGGCTGGGCACCGCCGCCGGGGCGCTGGCCGGGGCCGCCTGGGGCGCGCACGGGATGGTCGCCCTCGGGCTGCTGCTGGTGGTGGCGGGCGCCGCGGGCGCCTCCGTCTACTCGGCCAGCGGCCGCCTGGTGATGGGCTGGTTCGACGCCCGGCAGCGCGGCCTGGCGATGGGCATCCGGCAGACCTCCACCCCGCTGGGGATGGGCCTGGCCGCGCTGGCCATGCCCCCGCTGTCCGGCGCGCACGGCCTGCCCGGCGCCTTCGGCTTCCTGGCCGTGCTCTGCGGGCTGATCGCCGTACTGATCGCCGTCTTCGCCGCCGACCCCGCCCGCCCGGAAGCCAGGACGGCCGAGCCCGCGCCGAACCCGTACCGCGGCTCACGGCTGCTGTGGCGGATCCACGGCTCGGCCGCGCTGCTGGTGATCCCGCAGTTCACCGCCGGGGCCTTCGCGCTGGTGCTGCTGGTGGACGTACGGGGCTGGACGCCCGTCCACGCGGGCCAGTTGATCGCGGGCGGCCAGGCGCTGGGCGCCGTCTCCCGCATCCTGGTCGGCCGCTGGTCGGACCGGGTCGGCAACCGGCTGCGGCCGATGCGGCAGCTCGCCGTCGTCACCGCGGCCGTGGTCGCCGCCACCGCGCTGGCCACCGCCTACCCCTCCCCGCTCACCCCGGCCCTGCTGGTGGCCGCCATCGCCATCACCTCCAGCACCAACGGCCTGTCCTTCACCTCCACCGCCGAGCACGCGGGCCCCGCCTGGTCCGGGCGCGCCCTGGGCGTCCACAACACCGGCCAGAACCTGACCGCCGCCGTCGTGCCGCCGCTCATGGCCGCCTTCATCTCGGCCACCGCCTACTGGCCGGGCTTCGCCCTCGCCGCGGCCCTCACCTGCGTCTCCGCCGTCATCGTCCCGGTGCCGCGCACCCTGGCGGAGCCGTCGGCCGAGGAGCGGCCCCGTACGATCGCGGCATGAACGACGCGCGGATCGAGGCCCTGACCGAACTGCCCGCGGACACCGCCCAGGCGGTGCTCGACCTGATCGAGGAGGCGGCGGCGGAGGACGGCCAACCCGCGGTCTCGGAACAGGGGCGGCTGCACGTCCGGCGGGGCGCCCGCCAGGGCGTACGGCATCTGCTGGTGTACGCGCCCGGCAGCGACACGGTCGGGGTGCACAGCGCCGCGGAGCTGGCCGACGACGCCGACGAGATCCTCGTCGGCTACGGGCAGATCGACGGCACCGACCCGGTCGAGGCGCCCTCGGCGGAGCTGGTCGTGCACCCCGGGCACCGCTCGCGCGGCCACGGCAGGACACTCGGCGAGGCGCTGCTCGCCGCGACCGGCAAGCGGCTGCGGGTGTGGGCGCACGGCGGCCACCCCGCCGCCCGCCACCTCGCCGTACAGCTCGGCCTCAAGCTCTTCCGCGAGCTGCAGCAGCTGCGCCGCCCGCTGACCTCCGGCGCCGGCCAGGACCTGCCGGAGCCGCGGCTGCCGGACGGCGTCACGGTCCGCACCTTCGTCCCCGGCGAGGACGACCGCGCCTGGCTGGCGGTGAACGCGGCGGCCTTCGCCCACCACCCCGAGCAGGGTGGCCTCACTCAGCGTGACCTCGACGACCGCGAGGCGGAGCCGTGGTTCGACCCCGAGGGCTTCTTCCTGGCGTTCCGGGGCGCCGACCTCGTCGGATTCCACTGGACCAAGGTGCACCCGGTGGCCGAGATCGGCGAGGTGTACGTCCTCGGCGTCGCCCCCGCCGAGCAGGGCAGCGGTCTCGGCCGGGCCCTGACCGCGATCGGTCTGCGCCATCTCGCCGAGGACCGGGGCCTGCCCACGGCCATGCTCTATGTGGACGCCGACAACGCCGCGGCCGTCGCCGTCTACCACCGGATCGGTTTCACCCTGCACGAGACCGACCTGATGTACCGCACGGAGAACTGACCCCGGCCGGCCTGCGGACGGGGGCCCGGCGGGCACCTTCGGGAAATCCGCCGGACGTCGGCCGGGCACCCGCCCGGCACCGCCCGGGCACCGCTCGCCGCGCGTTCTGGAAGTGCCGCGCTTGCCTTACGGCAATGCTCTCGTTACCGGTGATTCAACCTCGCTTGCGAGCATCGCAGCATGCAGCCCGCTGCCCGCACCCCCTCACACCCGCCCGACCTGCCGGAACCCACGGGTTCACGGGACAATGGAGCGACGGCTGGAAACCGCCTCGCACAGGCCGCCGGCCCCGTGAACCACGTGCCGGACCCGGAGGAGGGCTCGCATCCCATGGCCCAGACGAATCACCCCAGCGTTCCCGTTCAGCCCCAGCAGTCCCTTGCCGGAGGGTCCACCAGCGAGCCCTCGGCCACCTTCCGGCCGCGTGTGGTGCCCGATATCGACGAGCAGCCCGGCCTGGAGGCCGCGAGCGAGGAATTCGGCGCCGAGCTGCCCCAGGGCCGCTTCCTGGACCGGGAGCGGAGCTGGCTGGCCTTCAACGAGCGGGTGCTGGAGCTGGCCGAGGATCCGGCCACCCCGCTACTCGAACGGGCTAACTTCCTCGCGATATTCGCCAGCAACCTGGACGAGTTCTTCATGGTCCGGGTCGCCGGCCTCAAGCGCCGTATGGCCACCGGCGTCGCGATGCGCTCCGCGTCCGGCCTCCAGCCGCGTGACGTGCTCGACCTGATCCTGACCAGGTCGCGCGAGCTGATGGCCCGGCACGCCGCCTGCTTCCAGAACGACGTCGGCCCGCAGCTCGCCGAGGAGGGCATCCACGTCATCCGCTGGGCCGAGCTGACCGAGAAGGAGCAGGCCCGGCTCTTCACCCTGTTCCGGCAGCAGATCTTCCCGGTGCTCACCCCGCTGGCCGTCGACCCCGCGCACCCCTTCCCGTACATCTCCGGGCTCTCGCTCAACCTGGCCGTGGTCGTCCGCAATCCGGTCTCCGGCCACGAGCACTTCGCCCGGGTGAAGGTGCCGCCGATCCTGTCGCGCTTCCTGGAGGCGGGCCCGCAGCGGTACGTCCCCCTGGAGGACGTCATCGCCGCGCACCTGGAGGAGCTGTTCCCCGGCATGGAGGTGCTCGACCACCACATGTTCCGGGTGACCCGCAACGAGGACCTGGAGGTCGAGGAGGACGACGCGGAGAACCTGCTCCAGGCGCTGGAGAAGGAACTCATGCGGCGCCGCTTCGGCCCGCCGGTGCGGCTGGAGGTCGAGGAGTCGATCGCCCCGCGGGTGCTCGACCTGCTCGTCCACGAGCTGAAGATGAAGCACAGCGAGGTGTACCCGCTGCCGGGTCCGCTCGACCTGACCGGCCTGTTCGCGATCGCCCGGCTCGACCGTCCCGAGCTGAAGTTCCCGAGCTTCGTCGCGGGCACCCACCGCGACCTGGCCGAGGTCGAGTCGGCGCACCCCGCCGACATCTTCGCGGCGCTGCGCGAGCGCGACGTGCTGCTGCACCACCCGTACGACTCCTTCTCCACCTCGGTGCAGGCGTTCCTCGACCAGGCCGCCGCCGACCCGGACGTACTGGCGATCAAGCAGACGCTGTACCGCACCTCCGGCGACTCCCCGATCGTGGACGCCCTGATCGACGCGGCCGAGGCGGGCAAGCAGGTCCTGGTGCTGGTCGAGATCAAGGCGCGCTTCGACGAGCAGGCCAACATCAAGTGGGCCCGCAAGCTGGAGGAGGCGGGCTGCCATGTCGTCTACGGCCTGGTCGGGCTCAAGACGCACTGCAAGCTGTCGCTGGTGGTCCGCCAGGAGGGCGAGACCCTGCGCCGCTACAGCCATGTCGGCACCGGCAACTACCACCCGAAGACGGCCCGGCTCTACGAGGACCTCGGGCTGCTGACCGCCGACCCGCAGGTGGGCGCCGACCTGTCGCACCTGTTCAACCGGCTGTCCGGCTACTCGCGCCGCGAGGTCTACAACCGGCTGCTGGTCGCCCCGCGCAGTCTGCGTGACGGGCTGGTCTCCCGGATCCTGGCGGAGATAGGTCACCACCGCGCCGGCAAGCCCGCGTACGTACGGCTCAAGGTCAACTCCATCGTCGACGAGGCGCTGATCGACGCGCTCTACCGGGCCTCGCAGGCCGGGGTGCCCGTGGACATCTGGGTACGCGGGATCTGCGCGGTACGGCCCGGCGTCGCCGGGCTGTCGGAGAACATCAGGGTCCGCAGCGTTCTGGGACGCTTCCTCGAACACTCCCGGGTGTTCGCGTTCGGCAACGGCGGCGAGCCCGAAGTGTGGCTCGGCAGCGCCGACATGATGCACCGTAACCTCGACCGCCGCATCGAGGCGCTGGTCCGGGTCGCCGACCCGGCCCACCGCGCCACCCTCAACCGCCTGCTGGAGACCGGGATGTCGGACACGACGTCCTCCTGGCACCTGGCGGCCGACGGGAACTGGACGCGCCACAGCACCGACGCCGACGGCCGGCCGCTGCGCAATGTCCAGGAGATGCTCATCGACGCCCGGAGGCGCCGGCGTGGCCCCACAGCAGCTACCTGACAGCCCCCTCCTGCGCCCCGCCGCGGGAACCCCCCCGAACTCGCGGACGGCCGCGGCGCCCGCACCGGCGCCGTCCGGGACCACGGCGGCGCTGGAGAACGGTCTCGCCGCCGAGGCCGCCGAGGCGGCCACCGCCGGGGAGGCGCTGGCCCACTACCTGCACGGGCAGGCGACCGTCTTCCTGCGGGCGCTCGGGATGCGGAGCGAGCACGAGGCGGAGGCCGACGACCTGCTGCGCTCCAGCGCGCGGCGGATCAGCGGCGCGCTGCTGGTCTACGCGCCGCTGGCCGACGCCGCCTGGGCGGACCCGCTGCGCGCGGAGCTGGCCTGGCTGTCGGCGACGCTCTCCCGCGAACCGCAGTACACCGGGCGGCTGCACCGCCTGCTGGAGGCACTGCACCGGCTGTCGACGACGGGCGATCCGGCCGCGCCGGACCCGGTGACGACGGCGGACCCGGCCCAGGCCGCACCGGACACCGAGACGCAGTCCGCGCCGCGGTCCGGGGCGAACACCCCCGCGGCCGCCGGGCAGTCGTCGCGGTCCGGGGCGACACCGTCCGAGCCGCTGTCCGCGGCCACCGCCCAGTCGTCGCCACAGACCGCGCCCGCGGCGCTGCCGTCACCGCCGCCCGGCAGCGGGCCGCTGGCGCTGGGCGCCGCGCGGGCCGGAGCGCTCCTGGACCGGCAGCTCACCCTTGCCAGGACCCGGGCGCACTCGGCGACGCTGCAGGCGATGGGCTCGTCGCGGTTCCACGCGCTGGCCGACGCCATCGCGGTGCTCGCCTCCGAGGTGCCGCTGAGCCCGGCGGCGGCCGGGCCCGCCGCGACCGTACTGCCGCCGCTCGCCGCGCAGGCGTCGCAGCGGCTGGCCGACGCCGCGGCCGCGCTGCCGCTGCTGCGGGCGGCGCACCCGTACAACGCGGAGGCGGTGCAGGCGGCGCTGGGCGCCGAGCTGACCGCCGACCTCCAGGACGCGCCCTGGCACCAGGTGCGCGTGCTGCTGCGGCTGGCGCGGTACGCGGCCGAGGTCGTGCCGCCCGGGCAGGCCGACAGCGACGAGGGGCCGCGGTACGCCGAGGCCGCGCGGCTGCTGGCACGGCACCGGGAGGCGGCCGAGTCCGCCGCCGCGGTCGCCACCGCCGCCCGCACCCCGCGGATAGCGCCCGCGACGGCGTACGCCCTGGGTGTCCTCCACGCCGACCAGCGGCACGAGGTCGAGGCCGCCCGCTTCGCCTTCTCCCGGCTCTGGCAGCCGGCCGCACTCCCGGGGGCGCGCCGCGAATGAGCCGCGACGGCGACAGGAACACTCACGACGGTACGGACGGCACGCCGCCGCCGGTCCGGGCGGCGGGCGTCGTGCTCTGGCGGACCTCGCCGCACGACGAGGGTGTCGAGGTCGCGCTGGTGCACCGGCCGCGCTACGACGACTGGAGCCTGCCCAAGGGCAAGCTGAAGCGCGGCGAGGAGTTCGCCGCGGCGGCGGTGCGCGAGACCCGCGAGGAGACCGGTCTCGACTGCGAGCTGGGGGTCCCGCTGCCCGCCACGCACTATCTGGTGGACGGCCGCCCCAAGGAAGTCAGATATTGGACGGCCAAGGCCCGTTTGGGTAGCTTTGTCCCCAATGACGAAGTCGACCGGATGATCTGGCTGCCGCCGGCGGCAGCCAGAAGCCGGCTCACCCACGACCACGACCGGCCATTGGTGGACGCCCTACTGCGTGTCCTCACCGCCTGAGCACGGCTCCGGCCAGGATGTTTCCTGAGCCACGCACATCACTCCGTGCTCATGGCACAACGCCTTCCGCACACGGCACCAGGCTGATAGGCGAGGTTCACCTCGCGTTCACTCTCTTCCGTTGGTCGCTTTACCTGTTCTGCCTAATTTCGGCCGTACCGGTGGGCAACTTACTGCCGGGTGGATGCAGATCCCATAACCCTCTGCTTCGCCGTCCACACCGGCGGGCTCTCGGAAGGAACACAGTGAAGCTTCAGCGTAAGAGCGGGCTGCGCGCCCTGACCGTCGGCGCGGTCGCTATTACCGGCGCGCTGGTCCTGACCGCCTGCGGTTCGGACAACAACAACGACTCGTCGACCACGCCGAGCGGCCAGCCCAGCTCGAGCGGCAGCACCAACGCGGGTGCCATCTCCTGCGCGAAGGGCCAGATCCTGGCCTCCGGTTCCAGCGCCCAGCAGAACGCCATCGAGGCGTGGGTGAAGAACTACCAGCAGGCGTGCGCCGGCGCGACGGTCAACTACAAGGCGTCCTCCTCCGGTGAGGGCATCGTCGACTTCAACCAGGGCACGGACGCCTTCGCGGGCTCCGACTCCCCGCTGAAGCCCGCCGAGGTCGCGTCCTCGAAGCAGGTCTGCAAGGGCGGCACCGGCATCAGCATCCCGATGGTCGGCGGCCCGATCGCGATCGGCTACAACCTGCCGGGCGTCAGCAACCTGGTTCTCGACGCGCCCACCCTGGCGAAGATCTTCAACTCGAAGATCACCACCTGGAACGACGAGGCCATCAAGAAGCTCAACCCGGGCGTCACCCTGCCGAGCACCAAGATCCAGACCGTGCACCGCCAGGACGAGTCCGGCACCACGGACAACCTGACCAAGTACCTCAAGGGCGCCGCTCCGGCCGACTGGCCGTACGAGCACGCCAAGGCGTGGATGGGCAAGGGCGGCCAGGCCGCTGCCAAGTCGGCCGGTGTCTCCGCGCTGGTGAAGCAGACCGAGGGCTCGATCGGCTACTTCGAGCTGTCCTACGCGACCGCCAGCTCCATCCCGACGGTCAAGATCGCCACCGGCGCCTCCGCCCCGGTCGAGGCCACCTCGCAGAACGCGTCGGCCGGTATCGCCGCCGCCAAGGTCGTCGGCACCGGTGCCGACCTCTCGCTCGACCTGGGCGCCGCGTACACCACCAAGGCGGACAACGCGTACCCGATCGTCCTGGTCACGTACGAGATCGCCTGCGACAAGGGCAACAAGGCCGACACCCTGCCGCTGACGAAGTCCTTCCTGACCTACATCGCCAGCGAGAACGGCCAGGCGCAGCTCCCCAACGCCGGCTACGCCCCGCTGCCGACCGAGATCGCCACGAAGGTCCGCTCCACCATCTCCGCCCTTTCCTGATCGAAGCGGCGGGGCCCCCCGCGCCCCCCCCCAGGCCCCGGGCGCCCCCCCCACCCCGGGCCCCCCCCCCCCGGGGCCCCCCCCCCCCCCCAGAACCCGGAGAACACGCAATACAACCCCCCC